>DASCQR010000001.1:0-3147 GCA_036013185.1 Candidatus Nitrosopumilus sp.
TAATCAATTAGCAGCAGGAATGCCAGATGCACAAGTAGATGGATTAGCATATTGGGAAAATGGAAAAGCTGTAATGTCAAAGCAAAGTGATGAAATGATTGGTAAAACAGAGTCAGGTTCAACAACATTTCTTATGCAAAAAGATATCTACACTTTACAAGTTGGTAAATTAAAAAGGGAATTTCAATTAGATATTGATGATTTTGGAATGCCAGATTGGGAATCAATTGATCCTAGAAGTTACAATTATGAGCCACATGGAATGATCATACATGCACGTCCAATGGCTCCAATTATTACAACAAGAGGATGCCCATATAGCTGTACTTATTGTAGTGCACCAATTACTGCTGGAAAAAGAATGAGAACTCGTGATCCACATAAAGTTGTAGATGAAATAGAAATGTTGGTTAACAAATATGGAGTTAAAGAAATACAAATTGAAGATGATAATTTCACATTAGTAAGAGAGCATTGTGTAGCTATTTGTGAAGAAATCCTAAAACGTAATATCAAAATAGTCTGGAGTCTTCCAAATGGAGTTAGAATAGATAAGCTAGATAAAGAATTACTTGAATTAATGAAAAAAGCAGGGTGTGTTTCTATGGCATTAGGTATAGAATCAGCTAATCAAAGAATTTTAGATTTGATTAAAAAACAATTGAATAAAAAAGTAGTTAGAGAAACATGTGAACTGATATCAAAAGTAGGAATTGAGACTACAGGATTTTTTATGATAGGATTCCCTACAGAAACAAAAGAAGAAATTAAAAATACAATTGATTTTGCAGCATCATTACCAATAGATCGTGCACATTTTACAAAAGTAACACCACTTCCAGGAACAGAATTATTTGATTTATGGGTAGAAGAATACGCTAAAGGTGATAAAATTGATTGGAAAACATTTGACTATTATCAATTTGATGCAGACTGGTCAGAATGTAGTTTTGACGAAATTTCCAAATTACAAACTATTGGTTTTATCAAATTCTATAGTAAACCAAAACGTCTGTTCAAATTTTTAGCACAATTAGAAGCAACACAATATCTAACACTTACAAAAAGATTAATGAAAATTTTGTTACCACCTAAATTTTATAATTCAGTGATTGCAAAAGAGGGAAATATAAAAAAATCTAACCGTTCAACATTTAATCATCAAATTCCTTCAATGTAGGAATTTAACATAATCAAAATTAATTTTGAAAAGAATATTCATCTTAATTAAAACAATATTTTTCAATAATTTGTAGATAACAAAGTATTAGTAATTAAGTGAGATGTGATAGTTAATGAGAGTTCTTGTTACAGGTGGAGCAGGATATTTAGGTTCAATTTTAGCAAAAAAGTTATGTGATAAAAATCATGAAGTAAGAATAATAGATGCATTATGGTATGGGGATGAATCCATAAAAGAATTAAGAAATAATGATAAATTTGAAGTTGTTAAAGAAGACATTAGAGATTTAACAAAGACTGTAAAAGCAATGAAAGATGTAGATGCTGTAATTCATCTTGCATCAATTGTAGGGATGCCAGCATCAAGTATTGAACCAAGAACTAGTGAAGAAGTTAATTATTTGGCTACCAAAAATATTGCAGAACTTTGTATGCTTCACGGAATTGAAACATATATTTTTGCAAGTACCTGTTCAGTATATGGTTCACAACCCAATTCATTCATTACTGAAAAATCAAATGTTTCACCCTTAGATTTTTACGCCAAACAAAAATGGGTATCAGAAAGAGCAATAGGTTGGCTAAATATGGCACCAACAATTTTACGATTTGGTACTTTATTTGGATTATCTCCAAGGATGCGATTTGATTTAGTGATTAACTTATTTTTAATTCAGGCATTAACAAAAAATAAGATCACAGTTAATGGAGGGGATCAATTTAGACCATTTTTACATGTGCAAGATGCAGCAGAATCATTGATTTTTTCATTAGAAAATGAACTAACAGGAACATATAATGTAGTTTCAGAAAATTATACCATTAGAGAAGCAGCTGAAAAAATTCAAGATTTAACTGGATGTGAAATTGAATTTTCTGATGAAAATAAAGATAATCGAAACTACAAAGTTTCTGGAAAAAAGATTAAGCAGATGGGATTTGAGCCAAACAAAAATATTGAATTTGCATATAATGAAATTAAAAATGCATTTGATAATGGATCGTTTAAAAACTTTGAGGATGCAAAATATAGTAATTACAAATATTTATTCAGTTCAAAAGAGATGCAAGATAGAGTTTTCATACAAGGTTTAAAATAAATTAAAGTTTTTTTTCATACCAATACATCTTAAGTTTATATTTATTTTTTAAAAATATTTTTTGGCTTTTCTCATTATCAACCATAACTCTACCTACAAGTTTTTTTATACCTAGTTTTTTAGCTTCTTTTTCAAGAATTGTAAGAGCAATTGTACCTATGCCCATTCCATGATATTTTTTTTCAATCATTATACTGACATCGTTATCTAATATTCGAATATATCCTATATTTTTAAAATCTAAATGTATTATCCAATTTACAAAATTTTTATTTCTTTGTTGCTTCTTTAAATATGCATAATGCTCTAATTTTGTAATTTTGTGCTTTGTATACATTTGAGATTTCACATATCTACTATTTCTTAATTTCAATATGTAATCCCAATCATTTTTAGTTACAGTTTCTAATTGGATATTCATAATAATTATTACAAAATTATCATATTATTATTTATAACTAGTTTGAAAATCTGAAAATTTAGATGTGGACATATTCTTATTTATAGATAATAAAATTCATAATATTAAAAATGAATAATATACTTATTCGAACAGCCGGAGGAAGAGCAAAAGAGAAAGGGTTAGGATTAGGTCATATTTACAGGGTAATTAATTTAGCAGAAGAATTAAAAAATAATAAAATTTATTTCTCTTTAGAAGATTTTGGAGGAGCAAAAGAGATTTTAAAAAAAAATGGATACGATAAAATTGAGACTATAACAAATGAGCTAAAAACTGCACAAGAAAAGATCATGTTTGCAAGAGAGAAAAGAGCTAGTGCTTCAGCTACAGAGGAGGGCTTGCAAAACAGAAAAAGGGATTTACTGGAACGTATTGAAAGCGACCTTAAACTTAGTGAAGCCA
>DASCQR010000002.1:0-2484 GCA_036013185.1 Candidatus Nitrosopumilus sp.
AGTTAAAGTCACACAATACTACGCTTACTATAATAAAATTTGACACTTTTTTAATTTTTTAGAATTTATCGATCAACAATTAATTAAACAAATTGATGCAGTATCTACTGTTGATTGGTCTTTTTGAGGTCTGATTACAATTTTGTATTGTGTATCCTCGTCAAATGGAATATCAAATTGAGTAGTAACTTCAATTGGTTTTTTTGGATCTAATCCTTCTAACCATAGATCTTTTGCTGAAAATTCGCCAAAAACTGCCTTGTGTTTTTGTTCTTTTTCATCAATTAGATAAAATTGACCTCCTGACAGTAATGTTTTTTCATCACTGATATTATTTGCAATAATTCCAATTTTTACAAATGTATTTTCTGGTCTGACTTCTTTACTTCCATCATGAGTTCCTTCAAATGTTACTATGTACTCTACTGGTCCCACTACTACTGATTCCCCAGCATTTGTTTCAATAAAATTTGTTTGATATTGCATATACATGTAATTTGCAAGAATCATTGAACCAATGATTGCTCCAATTACAATTACTAAACCTGCACGAACCAATATGTTTTCCATTTTTTTTTGATATATAGTTGCAACGTAATTTTTAAAATTCTCAATTCCTGTAATTTTTGCATAATTTGTTGAATGTTGAGTCCAAATAAGGGGGGTAATTCCATGAATATTTACATACAAATTTTTCAAAAATCATTATTTTTTTCTTTTTTGTTTTCAAATTACTTTCTCAAAACTCACTCATTTTTAGGACAAATACATCTATTTTTTAGGGGTTTAGCTTTTACGCACAACTTTAGAAGATCGCCCTTCTTTTATTGGGATACCTTGGTGGAATTACCGTTGCTTTTTGCATCTAGGCACAAGTGCTCAACCCCCCACCAAAATACCTGTTTTCCAAAATTTCACCATATGCCTAAACTATCTTTTTCCATAGGGGGGTTTAACGCCTAGTCATAATTTTATAATTTGATCATTTTTTGTTATTTTTTAAAATTATTTTTCAACAATATTTTTGTTGAATTTTTAAAATTAAACTCTTTTTTTGACCCAACAACCCTGTCTAATCCTACCCTTTTTTGACAAAATACCTAATTCAATTCCTTAACCTGTCTATGTTTAAAATTTTAAAATGTTTTTAGTAAGAATCTGGATGTTTTTTCATGTTTATCTGAAACACTATCAATTGCATCAAACATTGTTTGTTGATTGATATTTTCTTTATTATCTAATACCACATAAACTGCTACTTTTTGCTTCCCATCTTCGTTGATTATTTTACTAATTGCTTCAATGGAATTACAAAAATCTGAAACTTTGTTGGCAAATTTTGTTCTTTCATCTTCAGTAAATCCTCTATATCTGATAATTTGATTATTTTTCATTTCTATTTTGGCCCCTATTACTAGAACTCCTAATTGTGTTTTTGGCTCAAAAATGTCTACAGGTATTCCATATTGTCCTGCATGTTTTACTAAAATTTGAAAGGAGTTTTTCTCATTCTTGACTTGATCAAATGACAAACTCTCATGAATTAACCATCTTTCAACATTATCTCTCATTCTGGATGCACTCATTATTGGATTTTTAAAATTACTTCTATATGATTCTAAATCTAATGATTCACTACTAGCAATTACATATATTTCAATATTCGAATTTAGAAATATTATAAATTTAGTAAGGGCAATCACTGATGTAGATTAGACGTTTACATTAAATCCTGGATTACCTACTACGTCTACCCCTAATAGCATAATATTGAAAATGATGCCAATTAACATCATTACAATTCCTATGTAAATGCAATTTTTTGCTCTGCGAGGATCATCTTTTCTAATAATTAGATATCCAATTATCCCACCAATCATTCCAACAAATATTGGAAGTAGATACCACGCATTACTTCTTGGCTTTTCTGTAAATGTCATAAGATTATTTTGCTAAAGCTACTTTTTTTTGTATCTGTGTTATCTCTATTTCTACTGTTTCTAATGGATCTTCTACCTGGTTACGTCTAATTGAAAACATTTTTGGTTTTTCAAAATCATCTGTGCAATCTGGACATGCATAAACTAGTACCCTGTGTTCATTTGGTGCTTTTGGGTTTGATAATCTGGGATAATAGACTAATCTTGCACCACAATCTACACAATATCTATTGGCTCTTCTAGTTCTAACCAATGTAAACTTCCTGCATATTCTATATCTCCGATCATGTATTAGATCTATGTTGTCTAATTGAGTACACCAATTACTTACAACCGATCAATGTTTCTAAATTCGAATATTGAAATATATTTTTTTGTTATGTGTTTTACTTGTATTCATTACAAAAATAATGTTTCTAAATTCGAATATTGAAATAAAGCGCCTCCCACCAGACTTGAACTGGTGACCAACCGGTTAACAGCCGGTTGCTCTACCACGCTGAGCTAGGGAGGCACTAGATTTTACCTTGGCAAAAGTGATTTA
>DASCQR010000003.1:0-1754 GCA_036013185.1 Candidatus Nitrosopumilus sp.
AGGTGCTGATGGACAACAAGGTGCTGATGGACAACAAGGTGCTGATGGACAACAAGGTGCTGATGGACAACAAGGTGCTGATGGACAACAAGGTGCTGATGGACAAACTTCTAATTCAAATACTACTGATGAAACAAAATCTAACTAATTCAAATTCATTCATTTATACTGTAATTCAAATTAAGGAATAACTTATGGCTGCAAAACGTGACTATTATGAAGTTTTAGGAGTTTCTAAAACTTCCTCTACTGATGAAATAAAAAATCAATATAGGAAATTGGCCTTAAAATTTCACCCTGATCGTAATCAATCTGCTGATGCTGCTGAACATTTTAAAGAAATTTCAGAAGCATATGCTATACTTTCAGATTCTGAAAAAAAACAAACCTATGATCAACATGGACATGCTGGAGTAGATGGAAGATATTCTTCTGATGATATTTTTGGTCGCGGAGGCGGCGGTAGTGGTTTTAATGATATTTTTGAATCTATTTTTGGTCGCGGAGGTGGAGGATTTACTCAACAACAACGTGGTTCAGACATTCTATACCAAACGACTGTAACATTAGATGATGTACTAAATGGAAAAAAGATGGAAATTGATTTACAAAAACAAATTCAATGTGACAATTGTCAAGGTTCTGGTTGTAAACCTGGAACCAGTAAAAAAACATGTACCTCATGTAATGGCCAAGGGGAAGTAAGACAAACTCGTAATATGGGCTTTGCTTCATTTGTAACAGCTGCACCATGTCCAACTTGTAGGGGACAAGGTTCAATGATAGAAACACCTTGTAACAATTGTAGGGGACAAGGTCGAGTTAAAGGAACTAAAAAAGTTGATTTTGAAATTCCCCCAGGAATTGATACAGGTGATTATATTGTTTCTAGCGAAGGAAATGAAATTCCAGATGGAATTAATGGTGATTTGGTAATTCGAGTAAAGATTCAACCTCATACACATTTCAAAAGAGATGGAAAAGATATTTTTTATGATCAAGATATTTCTATGATAGATGCTGCATTAGGATGTGAATTAATGGTACCAACCCTACATGGAGAAGAAAAAATCAAAGTAGACTCAGGAAGTCAACCAAATACTATAATCAAATTAAAAGGAAAAGGAGTTTCGCATATTAATTCTAGAGGAACAGGGGATCAGTATGTAAGAGTAGTAGTAAATATTCCTAAAAAACTCAATAAACATCAAAAAAATCTATTAAATGAATTTAAAGATACAACTGATTAATCGTTAATATGAAAATTGCATTAGATGTTGATGGTGTACTTGCCGACGTAATAGTTTCATGGTTAAATTATAGTAATTCTATTAGACCATCAATTTCTAAAAATCAAATTACAGATTGGGAATTTTGGAAAAAATTTAAAATTGATCCATTTGATTTTTATTCAGAATTAAGTTCTTGTTGGAAAAATTGGAAATCAATTCCAGTAACTGAAAAAAATTTATCTTTAACTACAAAAAATCTTTCTAATTTTGCTCAAGTAGATATTGTTACAGCTAGAGAAATTTCTACTAATTCTTTTGTAAAAAATTGGTTAAATTATCATAATATTTCATATAACAATTATGTATCTGTAATTGATGGACCTATGAAAGCTGATTTAGATTATGATATTTTTATTGATGATTCTCCATTAAATGCAATAAAATTTCTTGAAAATAATAAAAAAGTTATTTTATATTCACAACCTTGGAATAAACATATTTCTAATAATCAATTATTCCGAA
>DASCQR010000004.1:0-1789 GCA_036013185.1 Candidatus Nitrosopumilus sp.
TAGTCATCTTCATTGGTTACAAGAATATCGCCATTACGATATTCACTGATATCTCTAACAATTGCATCAAAAAGTCCCTGAAAAATTACAAAATTTACGTGAATGACTAAAATTCCGATTGTCACAGCTAAAACTGCACCGATCAAACTACCTCTTTTATTGAAAAGCATTCTTTTTGCTAATTTCATTCGGTAATCCATAAGATAATTCAAAAAGTCTGATATTTAACATATATTATTCCTAGTGCTAAATTACAGACAATTTTATATGATATTAGTTATTTATTCACTATATGAAAGGTCTAAAAGTGATATAATGGACAATTTTGATATTCAAATTCTAAGTAAATTACTAAACAATTGCAGAGAATCAGATAGACAAATTGGAATTGATTTAGGAATATCAGGAGGTGCAGTAAATGCAAGAATACGGAAAATGCAAAAATTGGATATCATTGAAGGATTTGTCATTAAAGTAGAACCACCTGTATTAGGATATGGAATTTTGTATTTTGTTATTTCAGGAGAAAATATGAAAGAAATCTTAGAACAAGTTAGTTTAGTAGGAGAACCCAATTATGTTATACCATGTGTTGGTGGGATTACAGTTTGTGGCATCACTGTAAAAGAAAAGTTAGAACAAAAAATTGAACTTGCAAAAAAATTAATGAAAGATTTTAAAGTTTTATCAATTTTTGAATCTGAGAATTCAGGATTTAAAACAGATTTAACAAAAACAGATTTACAAATATTAGATGAATTGATTAAAGATCCAAGACAAAAAATTGAATCAATTGCAAAAGAGACAAAAATGTCAACAAAAACAATTACAAGATGTATTGAAAAATTACAAACAAATGAAGGGATTCAGTTTACTACAATATATGATCCTAAAAAAATAAAAAAATTTATTCCATTTGCAATAATTACATGGATAAAAGGGAATTTAAAAGAAACATTAGATAGGATGAACAAAGAATTCTCTAATACTTATTTACAAATTCCATTTCTTGCAAAAAATCAAATTGTTTTATTTTTGTACAGTACCAATATTTACAAAATGGATGAATTAACACAAAAAGTTAGAAATCTCAATAATGTTAAATCAGCAGATTTGTTTATTCCTAAAAAAATTTTATTTTATAACAAATGGTTAAAAAATGCAATTATTGAATTCAAAAAATCTAAGAAATTACACTTAACATACCAAACAAATTAAATAATAATACTATTCAAAAATAATGTGAAAAAAGAAAAACTGTACAAAGGAAAATTATTTGAATTAAATGCATATTATATGAAAGTAGAACATAGAAAAGTTCGTAGAGAAGTAATTGAACATCCAGGTGCTGCTGCAATGCTTGCTTTTGATGAAAAAGGTAAAGTTTTGTTGGTTCAACAACATCGATACCCACATGGATATATTCTAGAAATTCCAGCCGGTACTTTAGAAAAAAGAGAAAAACCAGTTGATTGTGCCTATAGGGAGTTAATTGAAGAAACAGGTTATGAGGCCAAAAGGATGACTAAATTAATTTCATATTTTCCATCAGTAGGCTATAACAAAGAAGAAATTCATATTTTTGTAGCATCAGGCACAAAAAAGAAATTTGATTTAAAATTAGATAATGATGAATTCATCACTGTTGTAAAAATGGATATTAAAAAATTAATTGGAATGATAAAATCTGGAAAAATCATTGATTCCAAAACAATTTGTGCAGTAATGGTTTATGCTGCAAAGAAAAAATTATTCTAAGTATTTTTCAAACATATTCGTTAGAGATTAT
>DASCQR010000005.1:0-2694 GCA_036013185.1 Candidatus Nitrosopumilus sp.
ATTTAAAAAATGTTAAATCTGCAGAACTTTTTATTCCTAAAAAAATTTCATTCTATAATAAATGGTTAAAAACAGCAATTACTGATTTCAAAAAATCACCTAAATTACATTTAACATACCAAACAAATTAAATAATAATACTATTCAAAAATAATGTGAAAAAAGAGAAATTATACAAAGGAAAATTATTTGAATTAAATGCATATTATATGAAAGTAGAACATAGAAAAGTTAGAAGAGAAATTATTGAACATCCAGGTGCTGCTGCAATGCTTGCATTTGATGAAAAAGGTAAAGTTTTGTTAGTTAAACAACATAGATTTCCACACGGATATGTTCTAGAAATTCCAGCCGGAACTTTAGAAAAAAGGGAGAAACCAATTGATTGTGCGTATAGAGAATTAATTGAGGAAACGGGTTATGATGCAAAAAAAATGACGAAATTAATTTCATATTTTCCCTCAGTTGGCTATAACAAAGAAGAAATTCATATTTTTGTAGCATCAGGCACAAAAAAGAAATTTGATTTAAAATTAGATAATGATGAATTTATCACTGTTGTGAAAATTGATATTAAAAAATTAGTTGGAATGATAAAATCTGGAAAAATTATCGATTCGAAAACAATTTGTGCAGTAATGATTTATGCTGCAAAGAAAAAATTATTGTAATAATTTTGAAAAGTATCTATTTAAGATAATAATATTTTATTGATAACTTGGTTTAACTAGATCAGTAATATCAGACCAAGATTGTAAAATCTTTTCAAACATGTGGATAAGATCAAATAATGGTAAGGATATTTGCTTTTCACTTTCTAAAGATGAACGAATTTTTGAAATTTTTGCAGATTTAGTTCTTTGTAATCTAATTGCATTAATTGCAAGCATTCTATTATTAGAAATAAAAGAATCAATGGATTTAATTTGTATTTCATCTATATCTTTTGCAAAATCATATAATTTTTTTAATTCTTCTTTAGATAAATTTGATTTAATTAATGATTTAGATAATTCCACAACTGTATCACCTGCAATTTCAAGTGTATTTGCAGCAATTCTATAATCAAGAATATCAATATTTTCTAGATTAAAAATTCCGGCTAACCTAGTATCCATTATAGTACTTCGAATTAATCTAACAAGAAGAAAATATTGTCTGTTAATTTCAGAATCACGATTTGCTATTGTTTCAAGATTTGTTTTATCTCCATTTTTTAATGTTAATACAACATCATTGAACATTCCAAGTGCAATTGAACTCATTCGTTTTAAGATATTTTGTGGATTAATTGATGTCTCATCTAGTAAAAATTGAACAGAAATATTTGTTGCATCTTCATCAATAATTTCTAGCCCAACTAATTTTCTCATAGAACCACGAACATTTTCTCTATCATTGATTGAAATAGAAGATTTTCCCACAATCCGAATAATATCAAATCCTAAAAGATAAGCACCGGTAATTGTTGGAACAATGCCTTCACCTTCTGACAAGGGATATGAAATTTCAACTTCTTTTGATGGCCTCTTGCTTAATTGCGTTCTAATTGATAGATTATTTTGATTTGTTTCGATTTCAACTTGATTACTTTTACTCAGTTCATTTGCGTCAATCCATTCTTTTGGAAGAGAAACAAGAATGCTACTACCAATTTTTTGTAGGCGTCGAGTGAATGTAGTCAATTTATATTAATTTAAATTATTTAAGCCAAGTATTAATATTTTCCAAATATGTCAAATTTAATCATTATGGCTACAGCATTTTGTCCCGCTCACATTACAGGCTTTTTCAAGGCTGAATTAAACAAAAAAGATTCAAAGCAATTAGGCTCATTGGGTGCAGGATTTTCTATACAAAAAGGTGTAAAGACTACAGTTACTATTCGAGATAAAACAAAACATGACATTTCAAATTTTACAATCAAAGTCAATGGTTTTGAATCAGGAGATATGAGAGTATCAGAAGTTATTCTCAGAAAATTTTCTACAGAAGGAAAATTTGTAGATATTATACATGAAATTGATGTTCCAGTGGGATATGGATTTGGATGCAGTGCAGCAGTAGCATTATCACTAGCCATTGCATTAAATGATGCATTAGAATGTAAATTATCTAGAATTGAAGTTGCACAAATAGCACATGATGTTGAAATAGAATGTAAAACAGGATTAGGAGATGTTTTGGCATCATATTATGGGGGATTTGAAATTAGAGATAAACCAGGAGCACCAGGAATTGGACATGTTCAAAAAATTAATTTAAATAAAATTTCCATAATCATGATATGTTTTTCTCCAATTTCAACAAGTAAATTTCTCAAAGAAAAATTATCACAAATTAATGGCCTTGGTGGAAAAATGGTTAACGAATTATTAGAATCAAAGAATTATGAACATTTTCAAGAAATGTCGTTAGAATTTGCAAAATATGTAGATGTGATGACACCAAGAATGCAAAAAGTAGTTAATGAATTATCTAATAATAATATTAAATGTGGAATTGCATTATTTGGCGAAACAATTTTTTCAATGGTTCCAAAAGGAAATGAAGATAATGTTTTAGAAATTTTAGAAAAATTTTCTGATGGAATTATTATAAAATCAAAATTAGATGATGTAGGTGCTAGAATTCTTTATAATTAAAAATATGACTACAATTCCTAAATCACATCCAAGATTAAATTCTCTTTTA
>DASCQR010000006.1:0-8264 GCA_036013185.1 Candidatus Nitrosopumilus sp.
GGAATATACCAGTATCATCAAATTTATGTAAAAAATTATTTCCAGGAGGAATTATACCACTATCAAAATAGTCAGATTTACCTTCAACAGGATTTCCCGAAGTAACTGTATGTGCAGCTGAATCAATATTTGTCCATAAAATAATTTCTCCTCCAGATAATTTTTCTTCATAAGGTAAATAACATGAAGAATCTAATTCGCATCCAGGAATTGATGAATTCAAAGTAATTTCTATAGATCTATCAAAAATAATTTCAGTTTTAGGCTCAGTAACTTTAAATGAAAATTCTCCAGAGGTGTCAAAATTATTAACATTTGAAATTTTCAATATGACAGCACCAGTTTCATCAAAAAGTATCGGAACAGAATCCTTGCCGCTTAATGTTTCTAGATTACGAAAAGATTCTGCTTCCTTACCATTTAGAAATACATCAAGATCATATGTAATTTGAGGGATCACAATGTTAGTAATAGGATCTCTAAATTCCAAATTGAAATTAATTTTATTATTAGGATTTATTTTTCCTTGAGGAGTTAAAGTCAAATGAAATTTCCAATCTTCTTGTGTAGATAGAACAATTACTTTGTCGCCTAATTCTAACAAAGCATTATCTTTTTGAATATCACGTAGTTTTCCGGATTCCAATCCAAATATTATTTTGTCGTGAGTATCAGATGGAATTTCATCATATAGTTTCATCAATTTTTTTGTAGGAATTAAAAAGTGAACAACTATTTCTTTATCTCCAGAACGGTCAATAGTACCCAAAATAGAAATATCATTTACAGTCATTTGTATCTCATGATCATTGAAAACTTTCATAGATTTTGGAATATAGTATTCAGCATGAACATAAGGTATTTTTTTAATAAAATCAACATCCCAGGTAAACGGCATATCTGCTGTTAGTTTTTTACTATTTTCATCATAATGAAATTTATCAATTTTATCAAAATATGTTGCAAACATTAAATCATATTTTTTATCAGAATTGATTTCAAATGGAATGTATTCCCCAATAGTTAACAAGGTTTCAAACACAGGGGGTCTGGGAATTGATTCAGAATCAATTGATAAAATTTTTGTATTTACCTGCACTAGTCCACCTTGCATGAACAGAGGAGCCTCAATTTTAAGAGGATCATTCAATATACCGATCCAAAAATCATCCGTAGTTTTATCACCAGAAAAATTTATTTCAGGATTTGGAATAATTTTTGCACTAAATGATTCATTTGGAGAATAGGCATAAAAAGATAAAATAGATTCGCCGTTTTCAGGATTTATAATATCTATCAAATATTCAATATTTGAGACAACACTTTCGTCATCATGGTTTATTGTTGAAATTTTGAATCCTATTTCAGATTCATTGCCATGTAAAACATCAGGAGTGGTTTGAACTTTAACTTTATAGAAATTGTCATTAAAAAATTCAATATCACTTTCTACAGATCCTAATCCATGACCATATACAGATTGAATAGTTCCAAAGACCAAAACAAAAGAAAAAATCAGAAATAAGATAGTATTCATTTCACTTTACATTAAAGATGGAGATTTCTATATAATAAATTAGCAACTATTACTCAGTAATATTGTCAACATAGCCAGTTACATGGTCAAACACAAATGTTTGTGCAATAATTTCAATATAGTCTGCTGACGTGTAAGGTCCACCCAATAATCCTTCATTGTCATTAGGTAATGTTCTATCCTCATACTCAACATAGATTGAGTCGCCATCACTGACTCTTAGTGTATTTTTGGCAAATGAACTATCATCAAATGTTACATCAAATGAACCCTTTAGAAGATCGACATAGTGTCCATGCATTCTTCCTTTCCAATCTTCAGGAATATTTCCTTCAGTAAATGCAGAGTGTTTACCAACAACTTGTTTTACAACAGCTTCTGGTGCTACTTGGAATGAAAAGTCTTGTTTAACATCACCGTCAAAGATGTCAGTAATTATAATTTTGGCTGTTCCTCTTTCATCAAATCTAACAGGTTCAACAGCATGACCATCATCTGCAAATCTTTCAGTTCTTTTCTCAATTAATTCACCGTTAAGATAAATTTCCATGCCATAAGTTAACTTGCTTTTCATGATATCAGTAAGACCATCGTGAACCATTATGTTGATGTTATAGTCTTTATCAACACCAATAACACCACCTGGTTGCCACCAGAAATATAATTTGTATTCACCATCAGGAGTATATTTGATTAATGATGATGATGCTGGTTCAGATAATTGCACGTCTTCAACTTCACCGCCACCTAATTGACCACCATGGTCATGGTTTGGAGTAAATTGTACTGGGACATAGATTCCTGCCATGTCGGAATCAGAATAAGCGTGTATGTAATAAGTATGAAAGTCTGCATGATGAATCCACAAGTCAGCATCATGAAGTTTGAAGGTAATGGGTTCGCCTTTGATAAATTGTGGTTTGTCAAATTCTATTTCACCCAATCTCCATTCCCATGTAGCAGACTTGACAATTTTTACATCCTCATTTGCTTCCCATGATACAGTTACTGCACCATCTTGTGTTCCAGTTCCTAGTTTGACTGCAACATCATGAGCACTCATCATCCAAGAATACATTTTCATACCCATCATCCCAGTCATTTCCATAATATTACCCATGTTCATACCCATTGTTTTAATTTGAACATTATTTTCATCATGAACTACATTCATTGCTTTACCAGTTAATTTTACAACACCTAAGAAGACTCCTGTGTCAGGACCTGTTTCAGTAAAACCCACTAAGTCACTTGTATTGTCTCTAGTAGTTACGGTAATAGATCCTTCTCCATTACCAAGTTCTCTTCCAATATCTTCAATCTTAAGAGGATCTTCATTCCACCCATTAGCATAAACTAAAACATAAATTCTGTCAGTATGAGTATAACCACTATATTTTTCATCACAATCTTGTAATGTAGTAGCAGCGTTTTGACAGAATTTCATAATAATACCCGGAGTTTTCATAGTAGCAGAGCCTTGACCAGGTGGTTGGGCATCTACACTAATTGTAGAAAACGGCATTGAAAGTACAAACGTAGTTAAAATTACAAATGTAATGATCCTAAACTTATTCATATATTCATTTTCATAGAAAATTAATAAAAAGAAAATGGTTCATTCTATAGATGTACCAATTTAATATTAATATTTAAAAAATATCTAAAACATATGAAATTATTACTATTTTTTACACTTTTTCTAATTTTAATTACATTTTCAATACATCAAAATGTAATTGCTGAGACTGAAGAACAAAAAGAGAGAGAAATTGCAGTGAAAGAAGCTTCAAATTCACTAAAGAGAGAAATTACTAGAGACGGAACAGAAAAAATTACAAGTGAGCCAGAAAAAGATGAAATTAAGACCAAACAAAAACTTGGAAAAATGAAAAAACTGTTACCGGCACAGGAAGAATTTGATGAAATTACACTAAGAACTGTCTGGAAGTACGTAGATAAACAATCTAGTTCTAATGAGGAATACGAAATAGAATCAATTCAAGGTTTACTAAGAGATGTTGGAAGAGTTTATGATCCAATAGTTAACAAATACAAAGTAGCCACAATACAAATTGAAATTATAAAATATGAAGATAATGAGAAATTAAGAAATTATTGGATTAATGAAAAAAAATCAAATTTAGAATTTATGTTTGAAAATGCATATTTGGTTGGGATGCCCTACAAAAATATAAAATGTTTTTTTAATTATACAAATGAAGGTGCAATTACAATATGCATTACAGATGAATATCTTATACAAAGTATAATTTTTGATAAATATCATGAACATTTTCCATATTCAAAATCAAAAACAGGTTCAAATAAATTAGAATTAAACCAAGAGGAAATGACAACAAATATTGTAGAACTCGTTTTAGAAAAAATTTTGAAACAAGAGGAAACAAAAAATCAGGATCAATTATTTGAAATTTTAGAATCTAATAGAAAAATCAAAGAAAAAGAACTCAATGAGAATAATAATGATGTGAAAAATAATCAGGATCAATCATTTGATCCTGAAAAAGACAAAAAATATGGAATTCAGAAATTTTCATGTGTCAGGGATGAGTTTGGTTTAACTACAATTTCAGGTCAATTTAACAATGATCAAAATAAAAAAGACAAAGTAATCTTAGAAGTTGCTTTTCTAAATCACGCAGGAGAAATTATTTACAAAAATACAGCAAACTTGCTTCAAATTGATGAATTTGAGACCAAGAGATTTTTAGGGAATTTAAAAATTGACAAAAATTTTTTAACGTGTACAATCAAAATCAAAAATTAAGAAACTAGTTTTGTGAAATCACTTAATGCTTTGATGAATTCTTTTTGTGTGGATTCATATCTTACAAATTCTACCTGACCACATAACTGAAGCCATCGGTTAATTTTGTTAGAGTTTTTAATATTGGATTTTTTAAGTTCAAACATTATTTCAGTTCGAGTTAAATCTAAATTAATTTCTAATTTATGAGAATAATAATATCTAATTGCCTGACTAAATTTCTCAAATGCATATTTTTTAGAATCATTTTCAAATAAAATTCTAGAGGATTCAATAAGATTCAAAGTATTTTCCACATAATTTATGGATGGTGAAACAGTAATAATTTCTAAAGAACGTTTTTTGATAGATTTTCTATACATGAAATATCCAATTAAAATCAACATAGGTACTACAGATCCATAAATCAAAACAGAATAATCAAACGAGTCAGATATTTCAAATTGAATTTGTGGTTTTTCTAATGAATCAATTACATGTTGAGTGTTTTCAAATTTTGTATTTACAAATTGAAAATCATCAAATAGATTATCATTAATTGTATTAAACAAATCAGGACTTTGTTTGACAGAAATTTCTAACCGACTAGATGAAATGGAATCATATACGTTGGTTGTTTGCTCAGACAATTTGCGTATCATTTCATTTTTCATAGTTTGAGAATCAGGTTTAACATAATCAGGGAGTAATTCTCTCAAATCAGTATACCCCTTACCATCATTTTCCATTTTAGCTGCTGCAGTTCGTATATCTGTATATTTAGTTGGAGAAAATGCATTATTAGGAATTGATTCTACATTTGTTAAATCATACCCACGTTCAACAAGAAAATTCTCTAAATTAGAATTAAGATAAGAATCACGACTCATTCCAGATGATTGATAATTTTGTTTTTTTACAGGATCTAGTAAAGCTTCTGCCAATTCAACATAACCATCAGAATATCTATCAAGATATTTTATCATGTGAAAAAAATTTTCTTTGTTAATCCGTTTTTGTTCAATTAACATTTGATTTAGTATTTGGCCCTCTTCAGAATCAATAGTTATTTCACGTTGGCCAATTACGTACCCACTACCTGTAATGAAATCTTCATAAATTTCTGCAGGAGGAATAATTTTAGATGAGTCAAAAATATCTTCATTTTCAATAAACGATAATTTTTTTTCAATGGATTCTGTAAATGGTGAAGGAAGAATTTCAAATTGGCCCTCAATTATCCAATCGATTTCTATTTCAATAGGTTCAGCAAATGCGGGAGTAATTAGAAAAATTGAAAACAAAAATAACAGTAACCATGCATATGTCAATATACAATTTTTTGAGTTCAACTAGAGTAAAAAAAAAATTGGTACAATCGTCGAACATACCATAGATTATTAATTACAATTTAGAAAAATAGCAGTATTGTCTTCAATTGATAATAATGAAAATATTTCAATTTCAGATAAGAGAATTCTAGAATTAACAGATATTTCAATGAAATATTCAAAAATTATTTCAGAAGTTATTACAGAAGTCAAGAAAAATGTCATCGGTCAAGATGAGATAATTAAAAAAATATTGATTTCAATAATTTCAGATGGTCACGTATTACTTGAAAGTGTACCAGGGTTAGCTAAAACACTAATGATAAAAACAATGGCAGAGATTTTCAATGTAAATGATGTAAGAATACAATTTACACCAGATCTTTTACCTGCAGATATTTTAGGAACAAAAATTTATAAGAATAATTCTGATTCATTTGAAATTCAAAAAGGACCAATATTTCATAATTTTGTGTTAGCTGATGAAATTAACCGTGCACCTCCAAAAGTTCAATCTGCATTATTAGAAGCAATGCAAGAAAAACAAGTAAGCATACACGGTGAAACTTTTTTGTTAGATAAACCATTTTTAGTACTTGCTACACAAAATCCGATTGAAAATGAAGGAACATACAAACTTCCAGAAGCTCAAGTAGATAGATTTGCATTAAAAATTTTAATTGATTACCCCTCAAAGGATCAAGAAATAGAAATCATAGAAAGAAACACAATTGACTCAAAGATTAAAGTTAATTCTATTCTTAATTCAAAACAAATTACAGAAATGCAAGAATTTAATTCAAAAATTTATGTTGACAAAATTATTTTAAATTATGTTGCAAATATTATAGATGCAACAAGAAATCCAAATAACCACGAATTAGAATTAGAAAATATTATTGAATTTGGGGCATCACCAAGAGCATCAATCTGGTTAATAAAAGCAGCCAAATCAAATGCAATGATCAATGGTAGAGGATATGTGATTCCAGAAGATATTAAAGAAATTGCACATGAAGTATTACGTCATAGATTAATTCTTACATTTGAAGCAGAAGCTGATCAAATCAATTCTGACAAAGTCATAGACATGATCCTCGAAAAAATCACATCTCCTTAAAAATGAGTAAAATTTCAGAGTTATTAGCACAGATTAAAAATCTACAAATCCAGACAAAGGGTTTAGTTGAAGGAATTGAATCTGGAGCCTATAATTCAAAATTCAGGGGTGGAGGAATTGAATTTTCAGAAGTTAGAGAGTACATTCCAGGAGATGATGTCAAAAGAATAGATTGGAATGTATCAGCGAGACATAATTCATTATTTGTAAAAGAATTCGTGGAAGAAAATGAACTAAATATCTATGTAATATTGGATTTATCTGCAAGTAATAATTTTGGAACAGTAAAATCTAAACTAGATTTGAGTTTTGAAGTTACAGTATCGCTGATGTTTTTGGCATTGAAAAATAACGATAGAATAGGATTAGGAATGTTCACAGACAAATTAGAAAAATTTATTCCTTCAAGAAAAGGTAAAAAACAAGTATTAAGAATAATTAAAGAGTTAATAGAGTATGAACCAAAAAGTAAAAAAACAGACATACTAGAATCATTATCGACATTAAAAAATAAATTAAAAAGAAAAAGTTTGATATTCATTCTTTCAGATTTTCTTTCTGATTCTTATGAAAAACCATTAAAAATTCTGAAATTACATCATGAAATAATTTTAATAAATATTTCAGATGTTAAAGAAAGAGAGATACCAAAAATTGGTTATGCATACATAGAGGATGCTGAAACTGGAGAACAAGTATTGGTAAACACATCTAGTAAAAATTTTCAAAAACAATATACAAAATTAATTGATGAAAAAATAGAAAATAATCAAAAAAATATGAAAAAAATTGGAATAGACATGATAAATCTTAACGGCGAGGAATCTTTTGATATTTCAATTAATAGGTATTTTAGAAACAAATGGAAGATGAAAAACTAATGGAGTTTGGATTCATTAATGCATTATTTCTTTTTTTGTTAATTCCACTATTGATTTTTTTATATTATAGATATAATTCAAACAAAAAGGAATCAGTTTTAAAATTTAGTTCACTAGAAACTATCAAAAAAACAAATGTAAAAAAAAATACAATTAGAAAACATATTCCATTTGTGCTAGTTGTTATTGTCCTCTCATTGATAATTATTGCTTTAGCAAATCCTCAAATTGAAACAATTGGAGTCAAAAAAGGAATCAATTTAGGCATAGTTTTGGATGGATCAGAGAGCATGGCAGCAACAGATTACAAACCAACACGCCTAGATGCAGCAAAAAATGCAATGAGTTTACTTGTAACAAAAACCAGTGAAAAAAATAATGTTGGAATTGTTCTTTTTGAAACAGGTGCAGGTACAATATCATATCTAACACCAGTAAAAGAAAAAATACTAAATTCAATTTCGTCTATTCAGCAAGGTAACGGAGCTACCGCAATTGGTGATGGATTATCATTAGGAGTAGACATGGTATCAGCTATTCTTGATAAAAAAAGAGTGATAATTCTTCTTAGTGATGGAATACACAATTCAGGTTTGATTTCGCCAGAACAGGCTACACAATATGC
>DASCQR010000007.1:0-8633 GCA_036013185.1 Candidatus Nitrosopumilus sp.
AAAAATTCAAACATGGAATTATTATTCATTAATACCTAAAAAAAATTTAAATTTTAAAATTGAATTTGAAAAATCCATTAATAATGATCTTTTTCCTTTTTATGTAGATTCATGGAGATGGATTAAAACCAACAAAAAAATTCTATCTGAATTATCTCTTCAAGACAAAATTATAAAATCTGATTTAAATGGAAAAATTTCTCTAGCAATTATTGGAGATTACAAACATTTTGATAAAACATTAATTATTACTTTGTTTTCAGGCTCATCTAATACATTATTTGACATTTTATCTTATTTACAAAACTATGCAATCAAAAATAATTTTGAACGAATTCAAATTTTAACTAGGGAGAAATTAGATTCATTTGATACTTTAGAATACAAAATTTCATTTAATTTGATGAAAAAATCTTTGTTTTAATTTGATTTAATTACTTTAATTGTATTGTTTAACATTCCCAAACCCTCAATTTCCATCTCTATTTGATCTCCATCTTTTAGATACACTGCATTTGGTTTGTTTAACATTACACCAGCAGGTGTTCCAGTTGATATTATGTCTCCTTTTTCTAATGTCATTACTTTAGAAATTTTTGAAACGATTTCTGGAATTTTTATAAACATATTACTTGTCGAAGAATTTTGTCTTGTTTCTCCATTAACTTTTGTTGTCATTTTTAGATTTTGTACATTTTGTACCTCATCTACTGTTGTTATCCATGGACCACATGGTGCAAATGAATCAAACCCTTTCCCTCTAGTAAATTGCTTATCTTTATTTTGAATATCTCTTGCAGACACATCATTGAAAATCATATATCCAAAAATCATTTTAAATGCATTTTCAACAGTGACATTTTTACAATTTTTGCCAATAATTAATGCTAATTCAATTTCATAATCTAATTGTGTAACAAAATCTGGACATATAATATCTGATTTTGTATGATTTAATGTTGTTCTTGGTTTAATTACTAATGCTGGTTCATCTGGTGCTTGTAATCCTTGTTCTTTAGCATGATCAACATAATTGAATGCTAAACAGATTATTTTATTTGGATCTGGAATCGGTGATAGTAATTTATATTTTGAAATATCTTCTCTAAATTCTAATTCATTTGTTTTCTTTTTAATTTCATCATACCATCCATCAAATAAAAAATCTTTTACGGTGAAAGGAATTGGTACGCCTGTTAATTCAGTGATCTCACTTTTTATGGCTATTTTACCATCTTTTACAAAACCATATGTTTCACTAGTACCATCTGTTACTCGAACTATTTTCATTTTTCATCACTTATGTGTAAAAATTGCTTGATTCTGTGAATCTTTTCTACAGTATCCAAATCTAATAAATTGTATTTCTTCACCGTCTTTTAATTGTAAGTAATGGGGTTCGCAATATACTTCCATTTCTTCTAAACTATCTTCATTAAATTTTTCATCTATAAATAATATTTTTGGAATAATTATTTTAATTTGATGTGCTGTTTTTTGTGAAACCCATTGTATTTTTGAAATATTTGTAATATCCCCATCTTTCACATACTCTCCTTCTAACTCCTCTCCTTGTTTTGTTATCAAAATATTTCCTAATCCTAAAAGTCTAATTTGTTCCCCCTCTTTGATATTTTGTGCATCTTCTCCAGAAATATAGAAACTTCCATTAACATCAATTTTACGTTTACCCATATCATTAATTGGATGATTTGAAATTTCGATTGTTGTTATTGAAAAATTTTTTACTTCCAATTTTTTTGGATTACTTACCATATTCAATCGAATACTGTTTTCATCTACAAATTTTCTATTAAATGCTTCAAGAGAATCAAAAGGTGCAAGAGTATTTGCTTTGGTTAAACCTAACGACATAATGAATTTTCTTATTGCTTCTGGTTTAATTCCTCTTTTTTTCAACGCTTCTAAAGTTGGTAATCTAGGATCATCATACCATGAAACTTTTCGCTCTTCAATAAGTGGCTTGATTATCCTTTTTGAAATTGGCATTCCTTTAAATTCTAATCTTGAAAAAAATCCTTGTTCAGGCTTTCTCATTTCAAGTGCATCTAAAATTGCATCAATTAGCTCTTTTCTTAATTCAAATTCTTTTGAACGAAAAGCATGTGTAACTCCGTCAATACTATCCTCAATTGCTACTGCAAAATCATAACTTGGCCAAATTCTATATTTCTCGCCTACTGTGTAATGTTTTCCATCAATTATTCGAAATAATACGGGATCTCTCATTACTGCATTATCTGCTTTCATATCTCCACGAAATCTAACAATAGCTTCACCTGGTTTGAATTTATTTTTCATTTTCTCCCAATTATTGAGATTTTTATCTACATTTTCATTACTGCATTTGCATGATTTTCTTTCTCGTCTGTTTTTACTAATGTCTTCTCTTTTACATTTACAAATGTAGGCTTTTCCAGAATTTATCAATTCCATTCCTTTTTCATAAAATACTTCCATATCATCAGAAGTACTTTTCACAGTATCAAATTCTATACCTAACCATTCCAATCCAACTTTAATTGCTGCATGATATTCCATTCTTTCAGCTTCAGGATTTGTATCATCCATTCTTAGAATAAATTTTCCTCCATACATTTTTGCATATTCTGAATTGATGATAGCTGCTTTGGCATGTCCAATATGTGGATATCCGTTTGGTTCAGGTGGAAATCTTGTTACTACATTTCCTTGTTGTGCATTTTTTAATTCAGGTAATCCTTCTCTTTCCTTAATTTTTTCTTTAGGTATTAAAATCTCTGGAAAATTTTCTTCGATCTCCTTTTTTTGTTCATCTATTGATAGTTGATTAACATTTGATACAATTTCAGAAATTTCAATTGTAATCTCTTTAACTTTATTTCTAAATTCTGGTTTAGTTCCTAGAATTTTTCCTAAAATTATTTTATTCCTAGTTTGGCCTTCATGTTCAAATGCATTTTGTAAAGTCATTTTTCTAATCTCTTTTCTAATTTCTTCATCCATACTGATCTTACCTATTGTGACTATACATTTCGCCTAACTACAAAATCTAATAATGATGTTAATTCATTTTTGGCAGTTCCTTTGTATTCTGCTAATGATTTTTCAGATTTTTCTGCATATTTTAGAGCCTGATTTCTTACTTTTTCCTCAATACCTAAAGAACGAATTACTTCAACTGCTTTGTTTAGTTCCTTTTTGGAAACTTTTGTATTTCCAAATGCCTTTAAAATTATTTTTCTCTCATTTCCTTTTGCTAGTTTTATTGCCATTAAAATCGGAAGTGATTTTTTACCTTCTCTCAAATCGTTTCCTACTGGTTTCTTTGTAATTTTAGGATCGCCCATTACCCCAATCAAATCATCTGTAATTTGAAATGCAATTCCCAAATTTCTCCCAAATGCTGATAAGTTTGAAATATCTTTAGGTTTGTTTGTTGCACAAATTGCCCCCATTGCACATGATACATCAAATAATGCGGCTGTTTTTTTACCTATCATTGTAATGTATTCTTTCTCTGTTGGAATCCTTTTTTCATCTGCCATTTTAATATCAAGTAATTGACCTTCACAAACATCTACACAAGCTTTTGCAAGTCTAGAAATTAGATGTGTAGTTGCATTTGATGATAATTTTGATTCTGAAATAATTTGAAACGCTTTTGAAAATAACACATCTCCTGCTAAAATTGCAATTGGCATACCAAATTTTTTATGAACAGTTGGAACTCCATGTCGCATTTCATCATTATCCATTATGTCATCGTGAACTAATGTAAAGTTATGTACCATTTCTACAGCACTAGCAGCTATCATTGCATTTGATGATTTTCCACCTGCAATTTGACAACTTCTAATTACCATATATGGTCTAAGTCTTTTACCACCATTAACAATAAGATGTTCTGCGGCATCATAGAGTTTTTTTGGATTTCCTTTTAATTTCGAATACAGAAATTTGTTTACAATTTTGGCATTATTTTCAATTTGTTTAGTTTTTTTCATTGATTAATCTCCATTTCTCTATTGGTAAGTGGGTCTTAATTGCTTCTTGTAATCCTTCATGAACTTCGTTGTTTGTCCATGTCGATAAGATATTTTCATGTTTTTTGAGCATAGATTGTTTTGATTTATCAAGCAGCTCTAGCGCAATTAACATCCATGGACAATAAATTTCTGGATTTCTTTTAACTTCTTCAATTAGTTCTTTAGCTGTTATCCATTTTATTTCATCAATTTCTCCTTCAATTTCTTTTAATTCTGTATTTTTGTCAATTATTCCAACCAGAGTTCCACAAATTTCATTTTCAGAACCTATATCTTTGTAAGGCACATGATATTCAAATTTATGAAAATAATCTAGTTTCCCAGTAATCCCCAACTCTTCTGGCATTCTTCTTTCACCTGATGAAACATAACCTTCTGATTCTCTTGGATGACTTGCAAATGTTCCATCCCAATCCCCTGGCCATAACATTTTTTCTTTTGCTCTTTTTGTTAGCACTAATCTTCCATTCTCATCAAACAGTAATGCAGTAAATGCTCTGTGTAATTTTCCATTAGGTAAATGACATTTTACCTTCTCTTCTAATCCAACTGGATTGTCATTTTCATCTACTAGTATTACAAACTCTTCAGACATTTCTTTTTCCTCTGAACATGGTTCCTTTAAACTCTCTATTTTGAATGGCATTAACGATTCTTTCGGGTTTTTTACCATTAACAAAAAATACATTCATTCCCATCTTAGAAATTTTTATTGCCTCTTCTACTTTTCTTGTCATTCCTCCTGTTACATCCATTTTGTTTTTTGATATTAATGGAATATTTCCTTTTAATTCGGAAATTAGTTTTTTAGATTTTAGATCAGAATATAGGCCATCCTCATTTAGTGCAAAAATACACAATTTTGGTTTTAGAACTTTTGCAAAATGAGTCATTATTTTATCTCCTGATAAGATGTATGTTTTATTCTGACCAAACCATAATGCATCTCCATATGTTACTGGAATCAAGCCTGATTTTGCAATTTTTTCAACTTCCTTAATTTTCCTTGAAATTGGTTTATTTCCTACCATAAAATCCGTTGGAGGTAAAGAATATGGATTTAATTTATTTTTTAATAATGAATTTAAAATAATTTTATTTAATTCAATCATTGAATTTTTAATAATTGAAACTCCTCTAATGTCATATTTTCTTTCTTTTGTATGCATATCATATTTTACAGACCAATAATGCCCATACGATCCTCCTCCGTGTACAATAATTATTGGTTCTTTAATTTTTTTCAAACTTTTTGTTAAATTATCAATTGTTTTTCGTCTGGCTGATAACGGTTTTTCTTTATTGGTAATAATTGAACCACCTAATTTTATTAGAATCATGTTGTTCCAAACTACCTAATCAATTAAAAAGTGTTCAGTCCTTTGAAATCTATCTTTACTGAAAAACATTCATACTTTTCATTATTGAATTTTTTTAATGTATCTTGTAAATTAGATTCATTTGTTAGTGCAAAAATACATCCTCCTCCACCTGAACCTGTTATTTTTGCACCAAATGATGACTCTTGTCCAATTTTAATCATGTCTGTTAATCTATCATTTGAAATACCTATCTCTTCTAAAAACTTCTGATTTTGATTTATATTTTTTCCAATTTCTTCAGCGTTACTTTCTTTAATTAATTTTAAAACATTTTCGATTAATTTTGATTCTAAATTTGATAATTTAGAAAATTCCTCCTTGTTCTGATTTTCAAATTCTCTTACTTTTGAAACCATTGATTCTGTTGAATGTTCTATGTTTGAATTTACAATTACTAATTCAAAATTTGGTTCATCTTCAATTTTTTTAAAACCTGTATTTTTATCATATTCCATCAATCCACCATATGTACAAACTGTACAATCTGCACCTGATGTGTTTTCAAAAATTGTTTTTTCAGCCTCAATTGCAAATTCTAAGATTTTTTCTTTAGAAATTTCTTCAAATAATTTAAAAATTGCTGCAGCACCTGCTACACAGCAAGCTGATGATGAACCCAATCCTGCACCCAATGGTATTTCTGATTTGATTTCAATTTTTAATCCTACATCTTGATTTTTTATTGCTTTATCTGCTAAATAATAAAATGGTTTTAATGGTGAATTAATTTCTGCAATTGATTTGCCTGGTTCTAAAATTAATTCTCCAATTTTTGAATAGATAGAAATTTTTCTTTCATTTGTTTTTTCAGCAGTAACTGTTACTCTTTTGTCAATAGCACAGAGAATAGCTTTAATTCCGTAAACTACAAAATGTTCCCCAAAAAGAATTACTTTACCGGGAGCTGAAGCTTTAGATTTCAATTAAACACTTGATTTTATTTATTCGATTTCCTCTTCGGTAATCTTTGCTTCAAAATCATCAATTTCATATGTCATTGATTCATTTTCTTTTAATTCTCCTTTTTCAATGAGAATTTGTCTAACTAGCAACCAGTAAATTGTTGCAAGTGCTTTCCTTCCTCTGTTATTTGCTGGAATAATAATATCTAATTTTGATGTGATGTTATCTGTGTTAGAAATTCCTATAACTGGAATTCCAGCATTGGTTGCTTCAATTAATGCTTGCTCATCTACTTCAGGATCTGAAATTAAAACAATTTTTGGTTCAATGTAATATGGTAATGATGGATTAGTCAATGTTCCTGGCATAAATCTTCCAAGAAGTTGTTTTGCACCTGTCATCTCACAGAATTTCTCAATTGGAATTCCTGCATATTTTCTGCTTGAACATACAATCACATTTTCTGCACCTAATCTATTGATGAATTTTGCAGACGTCTTAATTTTATCTAAAGTCATGTCTATATCTAACATATAGAGTCCTTCTGGACTTGCTTTTGTGATAAATGGTTTCATGAATTTTGTTTTCACTTGTGTTCCAACTCTGATCCCAGTTGAAATCACTTTTTTTCTAATATCTACTGTTTCTGCTTGTTCACTCATGACGATTTTAAATCTCCGCCATGCCACATATAAAATCATGCCCTGATAGACGTAATAATTCATTTAATTTAGCTACTCTTTCACCACCTACCACGCCTACTTTGAGCATTTTTGATTTTGTTGCAATTCCTATATGTGAAATCTGTGAATCTGTGGATTCTCCAGATCTATGTGATGTTATCAATTTGATGTTATTTTGATTTGCAACGTTTGCAAATTCTAATGCATCATGGAGACTGCCTGCTTGATTGACTTTCAATATTGCTGCATTACATGCTTTTACATCAATTGCTTTAGTAAGAATATCTTTACTTGTTACAGTTAGGTCATCTCCTGTAACCAAGGTATTTGGAAATTTTGCAGTCAATTCTGCCATATCTTCAAATGCTTCTTCATGAACTGCATCTTCTGCATAAATTAATTTGAATTTATCAATGATATTTGCTGCAAAATCAATTTGTTCTCCTGTTGAATTTTCAAATCCAGCTCTATCGTATAGATACTTTCCTTTATCTTCATTCCATTGTGTTGATGATGCAAAATCTACTCCTAATGAAACTTCTTTACCTAAAGTAAAACCTAAATTTTCACAAGCTTTTGCTGAGACTTCTAATGCTTTTTGATTTTCTAATTTTGGTGCCCAACCACCTTCATCTCCTCTTCCGTTTGTAAAATTAGGATCTTCTTTTTCTAAAACTTTACGTAATTCTTTATGAACTGCTAAGTTTGTTTCAATTGCATCTTCAATTGTTTTTGAACCTGTTGCACAAATTAAAATTTCTTGAATGTCTGGAGTTCCAGGTCCTGCATGTGCACCACCACCTAAAATATTTCCTAATGGAAATGGACATCTAGCTTCTGAATTTGGAGATAATGTTTTGAATAATGGCTGTTCTAATGATTGTGATGATGATTCCATTGATGCAATCGTTACAGCAAAAGCAAGTGCACCACCAATAATCGAATAATTATTTGTATTATCTAAGCTTTTTAATGTATCGTGAATTGTTTTTAAATCTGATGAATCTAAACCAATAAACTTTTGAGAATTATGTGTTAATATTTTGAGACTTTCTTCTGGACCTCCATTTGGAAAACTTGTTGCTTCATATTTTCCAACACTTGCACCTGATGGTGCACACACTCTTCCAAGAAATTTATTGTCTGATTTAATATCAACTTCGATTGTTTTACTTCCTCTACTATTGAATAAAACACGTCCTTCAATAGAAGTAATTTTCGACAAATTAATCTAATTCAGATTGTACTTCTTGTTTTCTTTTCTGAATTGATTCATAGAATGGAATTACTTGTTGAATCGTTTCAACAGTAGTTAAAAGCATTCTTCTACAACAGTATCTGTTAATCTGTAAATCATTTAGAACTTTTTCAGGATTTTCACCTGCTTTGAGTTTAGTTTGATAATCATCGAATTTATCTGCAATTAAATTTCCACATGTAAAACATCTAACAGGAATTAACACGATGAAAAAAGTCGTCAAGGATTATAAAAACCATACAAGATTCTTTCGTTGCGGGCGTCGCCCAGCCTGGCCAAAGGCGCTAGCTTGAGGGGCTAGTCTCTCAGGAGTTCGTGGGTTCAAATCCCATCGCCCGCACTAAAAATTATTTTTCTA
>DASCQR010000008.1:0-4561 GCA_036013185.1 Candidatus Nitrosopumilus sp.
TGATCCAAAAACAGTCATCTTGATTTTTGCATCAGGAAAACTAGTTTGTGTCGGTGCAAAACTTGAAACTGAGGTATACAGATCAGTAAACAACGTACATTCACTACTAGAAGAAAAAGGATTAATGGTTTACGATTAAGTTTTTTATTTAATAGGACTACCCAAAGCAATTTCTTCAGAGACAGTCAACCAGTATGGCTTGTCATCAACGTCGGCAGCCAACAGCATTGCATTAGACTCAACACCTGCCATTGTTTTTGGTTCTAAATTTGCAAGTACAATGACAAGTTTGCCAACAATATCATCAGGCTGAAAATACTGTGCACCTCCAATAATTACATCCCGCTGATCATCACCACCTAAGTCAATTTTACCTTTAATTATTCTAGATTTTCCTTCAATTGATTCTGTTGCAATTATTTTTGCCACTCTGAGGTCTAATTTTGTAAAATCACTGTATGAAACTGTTGTCATGTTAATTCTGAATCAATCCGTTTAAAATGAATTTGCATTATTGTAATTCTTTTTTTGTAATTCCACTAGTTTCAATTTCGTATTTGAGAGCAGATGGCAGATCAAGATATTTTTTATTTACCAATTCAATAATTTGATCGTCAGGGACAGCTACTTTTTTCAATAATTTTCCACGTTGATGAGCATAGGCATTTTTCCAAAATGTTCCTGCATCAAATGTTGCAATTTTAGTCATATAAGATGAAAACGATATGTTCTTTTAAATTTTAATGGACTGTGACGGAAGAATGGTCAAGGCCATTAGAACCGGAGTTAATGTTCTGGATTTTAGGCATTGGCCCATCACAGTCTGTTTCAATATAAAGTGGAATCTAATATATTTGATACAAAAAGGGATTGAATCAAAGATGGCAACAATTATTGTTCAAACAGAAATCATATCCAGCCTAGATAAGGCATGGGAAGTAATCTCAGATATAGATAATGAGCCAAAATTTTGGAAAGGAACTAAAAAAGTGAAAACATTATCAAAAGACGGAGAGAAAATTAAGAGAGAAATAACCATAGCGTTTAGAGACCAAAAATGCTGGCAAGAAATTCATCTAATTCCTAAAAAAGAAATTAAAGCAGTATTTACAAAAGGAATTTTGAACGGTACAAAAATCATTACATTAATTCCAGATAACAATAAAGTGATAATGAAAACAGTTTGGAATATAAAATTATCAGGAATGATGAATATGTTTACAAGCATAATAAAAAATCACATTAAAAGTGGAACGGAGCAAGCAATGCAAAGTATCAAAAAAGAAATTGAGGAATAATAATGGAATTAATTGTAGAAATTTTCACGTTTGTATTTGCATCAATTGTAATTGGCATTTGTGGAGCATGGGCATATCTAATCAAATCAATGATTGAGTCTTTTACACAAACGCCATATTTAGACAAATTCAAAAATACAAACAATTTAACACCAAAAGTTTCAATAATTCTTCCTGCAAGAAATGAAGAAAAATATCTTACAAATTGTTTGGAGTCACTAATAAAACAAGATTATCAAAATTATGAAATTGTGGTGATTGATGATTCATCAGAAGATTCAACAGGAGAAATAATTACAAAATACGCAAAAAATAATTCTAAAATAATTCACGTTACAGCAAATCCAAAACCAAATGGATGGATGGGAAAGAATTGGGCATGTATGGAAGGTTATAAGAAAGCAACAGGGGAATTATTTTTGTTTACAGATGCAGATACAAAGCATTCAAAACAAGTAATTTCATTAGCAGTATCACATCTACTAAGTTTACAATTAGATGCATTATCAGTAATTCCCAGATTACTTACATTTGATTTTCTGACCAGAATTTCACTTCCAATGATATCAACATTTTTGCATACAAGATTTTCTGCAATTAATGTAAATAATCCAAAAAAGAAAGCAGCATATTTTTTTGGAAGTTTTTTCATAATTACAAAAAAAACATACGAACAGGTAGGAATGCACGAAGGAGTCAAACATGAAATTGTTGAGGATGGGGCACTTGGGAAAAAAGTAAAAGAATCAGGACACAAAATGAGAATTGTTCGAGGAGATCACCTTATCGATGCAGTCTGGGCAAGGGATTCTATAACATTATGGCATGCGCTAAAGAGACTAATGATTCCACTTTATTTGCAAAGCGAAAAAATTGCAATTGGTAGTTTCCTTGCAGTACTATTTTTGTTGTTCATTCCATTTCCAGTATTTGCAGTTACAAGCTTTTTCCCAATTGAGTCAACTGCTACAAAAATATTATATTTTTCAGCTGCAGTAGCATCCACATTAATTTTTACTGGAGCAATTATTGAAGTCAAAATGGGATTAAAATTAAAATTAATTTATGCAATATGTGCTCCGTTAGGAGGACTAATTGTTACATTAGGATTTCTCACAGGTTTAATACAAGCTAAAGGTTCATCATCAGTTTCATGGCGAGGTAGAAGTTATTCAATGAAAGATCACACTCAAAGTTCTCTCAGCATATAATAAAAAAGAATAGTTTACATATTAATAATTCAGAAATAATTTATGGATAAATCAGGAATTTTTGTTGGTACAACAGTAGGAAGTATCAGTGTATTTATCATATTTTCAATGATTTTCATCATTCCAACACAGTCTAATGAAACTGATATACAAAATCAAATAGATGAAATCAATAAAGTCGTGTTAGCAGAATCTAAAACTAATACAATATCATTAATAGAAATTTTTGAAAAGGCAGAACCAGGTGTTGTTAGAGTTAACACAATAAGAAATCAAACAATGAATGATGTTGGAGGTGTCGGTTCAGGATTTGTGTTTGATAAAAGAGGACACATTATAACAAATGCGCATGTTGTTGATGATTCAACTAAAACAATTGTAACATTCTTGGATGGAAGATCATATAATGCAGAAATTATAGGTATTGATGAATACACAGATATCGGCGTTATCAAGGTGAATGCAGATTTGAGATTATTAAACCCATTAACATTAGGAGATTCATCTAATCTAAAAGTTGGTGAACCAATTACAGCAATAGGGAATCCGTTTGGATTATCTGGTTCTATGACATCAGGAATCATTAGTCAGATTGGAAGGTTATTACCATCAGGTTCAGGGTACTCAATTCCAGATGTCATTCAAACAGATGCAGCAATTAATCCAGGGAATTCAGGCGGACCGCTGTTAAACATGAGAGGGGATATCGTCGGAATTAACACAGCAATACAATCAACAACAGGGGAATTTACAGGAGTAGGATTTGCAATTCCATCGCAAACAGTTGCAAAAATTGTTCCCACGTTAATCAATGAAGGAGAATACAAACATCCGTGGATCGGGATTTCAGGTAGAGATATTGATCCAGATATGGCAAATGTATTAAAATTAAATGATGCAATTGGATTTCTTGTGATCACAGTTGTGGAAGACAGTCCTGCATCAAAAGCAGGTCTAATTGGTTCAGATAAGACAGTAGAAAGTAACGGTAAAGAATATTCAGTAGGTGGAGATATCATAACAGCAGTTGATGGGATAGATGTGAGAAAAATTGACGATATTTTAATTCATCTTCAAAGAGTGAAAACAGTAGGAGACGAAATGAATTTAGAAATTTTAAGGGATGGAAGAACAACAAATGTAACAATCATACTTGAAGAAAGGCCAAATTAAAAAAAGATAGATACAAGCATAAATACGTCCATTAAAAAATTCTTCGTATGACTGATTTAATTTTAAAATCTGAGATCCTAAATAATGCATTAGAAAACAAATCGATAAATCGTCAAGAGATAATAGATATTTATCAAAAATCAATAAAAAATCCAAATGAATTATTTTTAACTGCACAAAAATTAAGAAATAAAAATAAAAATAATTCTGTAACATTTTCAAAAAAAGCATTTTTCAATGTTGTTAATCTTTGTAAAGATACTTGTTCGTATTGTACATATAAAGCAGAACCAGGAGAAGAAAAAATTTCTTTAATGTCAAAAAAACAAATTAAAGAATTACTAGAATTAGCAAAAAAATACAAATGTATAGAAACACTTTTTGTAACAGGTGAACAACCAGAAAAAAAATATCCAGAAGCCAAAAAATGGTTAAAGGAGAATGGATTTAAATCAACAGTGGAATATTTGATTCATTCATCAGAAATGGCATTAGAATTAGGATTATTTCCACATACAAATGCAGGAAATCTCAATTGGGATGAAATGAAAGAACTCAAAAAAACAAATGTATCCATGGGAATAATGTTAGAAAATATTAGCAACAGACTAACAAAAAAAGGAATGCCACATCATTTAGCGGCAAGCAAAAAACCACAAACTCGATTAAAAATTTTAGAAAATTCAGGGAAATTAGAAATTCCAATGACAACAGGAATTCTTGTGGGAATTGGGGAGACCATAGAAGAGATAGTAGACTCAATTTTAGCGATTAAAAATCTTCATGAAAAATATGGAAAATTAAAAATGAAATTAAAGAGTCAGTTAATGGTAATTGTAATAATCTCTCAATGGGAATGAGTAATGATTTTGAGATTGC
>DASCQR010000009.1:0-1988 GCA_036013185.1 Candidatus Nitrosopumilus sp.
GACAAAACAAAAGGAATGTTGTTAACAGCAACAATGACAGAAATTAAAGGAGGAACGAGTCATAATATCACTCCCAAAGAATGTGAAACTCTTTTTGACATTAGAATTCCAGTAGATATGAATTGTAAAAATATTGAACAAAAAATTGCAACACTAGTTAAAGAAATATCTCAAGAAAGAGAAGTAGATGCATTTTATTCAATTTTAGATGAGACTGAACCATTTGAAGCACCTCATAATTCATCACTAGTAAGAGCATTTACTTTAGGAATAATGCAAGTAGAGAAATCAAGACCAACATTAATTCGAAAAACAGGTACTGGAGACATGAATGTTTTAGGAAATCAATGGAAAATTCCAGTTGTAACATATGGTCCAGGAGATCCTCATGAAGCACATACAATTGATGAAAAAGTTTCAATTGAGGAATATCTTAAAGGAATAGAAGTTTTCAAAGCTACTTTACAGCATTTAAAAAGGCTACATGATAAAAAATTGCAATAATGTTATCGTTTGTAGGTTTAGGAATATCAGGTTTTGAGTCAATCCCCATTGAAGGATTAGAAACAATTTCAAACGCAGACATTGTGTATTTAGAACAATTTACTAGTCCCATTAGTGAATCAGATTTAAAAAAAATTCAAGATTCAATCAATGGTGAATTCAAGCTAGCTAAAAGATGGTTAGTTGAAGATGGAAATGAAATTTTAGAAATGTCAAAAGAAAAAAATGTAGTATTGTTAGCATATGGGGATCCATATATTGCAACAACACATATTGAATTAAGAACAAGAGCAATTGAAAATAAAATTAAAACACATTCAATCCATGCTTCATCATCATTAACATCCATGATTGGGGAATGCGGTTTACATTTTTACAAAATTGGAAGAATTGCAACAATAATGAGTGAAATGAAATCACTTACAACACCATATTATGTAATTTATAAAAATTTGATTGAAGGTAATCATACAATACTCTTGTTAGAATATAATCAAGACAAAAAATTTTTCTTAGATCCTAAAGATGCCTTAAAAGGATTATTGGAAACTGAACAGGGTCAAGCAAGAAATGTAATTACAGAATCAAATTATGTAATTATTGCATCAAGAATAGGTTTTAAGGATCAAGCAATTGTTTCGGGAAAAATATCTAGTTTAAAAGAAACAGAGTTTGGAAACCCACCTCATACAATCATTATTCCAGGTAGATTACATTTTACAGAATCAGATGCATTAAAATTATTTGGAAAATGTGTTGATGAACCATTTGATAATTCTGAAAAAACAGAAAAAATTTCAAATCAAATGATAAAAAAATACGTCCCAATGGTTAGAGAAGCACTAGAAGAAATTGAACCACTGTATAAAAATCAAAAAGAATTTGAAGTGATTTTGGATAATGCTGAACGATACATTAAGGATGCAGAGATATTTCTAGGTGAAGGTCGAGATGAGAATGCAATTTTAAGCATTGGGTATGCTGATGGGTTAGTAGATGCACTAAGATTAGCAAAAGGCCTTGAATTTAAAATGTAATATTATCAATAAATTAAAGAGTAGGTCAAAAGATAAAAAAACATTGAATCAAATTGAAAAAAAGATCTTATCAACGTTATACGTAAGTCAAATTACTGGAGAAAATGCTCTAGAAAAAATTTTAGAAAATGATATGATTTCAGAAGAACAAATTTCTGAAAAAATTGAAAAACTAATCCATGATAATTTAGTTAATCAGGATAAAATGACATTAACTGAAATTGGCAGGGGTTCATTACGAGTAGTATTGGCAGGAGGAGTATTCGACATCATACATCCAGGTCATATTTCTACATTGAATGCAGCTAAGACATTAGGAGATGTCTTAGTTGTTGTTGTAGCCACAGACAATACAGCTGTAAAAATGAAAAAAAGAAGACCAATTCACAGTCAGGAACAAAGACAAGAATTAGTTAATTCATTGTACGTAGTGGATTTATGTTTAAT
>DASCQR010000010.1:0-7156 GCA_036013185.1 Candidatus Nitrosopumilus sp.
AGTTAAGAAGCATGATTTAATCCAAGACAAAGAAATAGAAATGTCAAAAATAATAGTGGACAATCCGCTATCAATTGGAGGAAATTATGGTGAAAGTATTAGAAACCAAATTGAAACATGGGAATCAGATATCAAATATTATGAAACATATTTGTACGATAGACAGTTAATTGTTGGAAAATATTATGAGATAACAAACGGATTGCTCAAACCGCATAATATGAAAATTTCAGATGAAGTAAAACTTGCGCTAAAGAGTTTGTTATGGGATAAAGTGGATAGTGACAGCATGATTGATTCTGAAGAATTTAAAGAATTCATATCAGAATGGGCAGATTTACTCAATCAACCAATTCCAAAAATTAAAAGATTAAGTGTAGATATTGAAGTTGAATTTGAACCTGGAAGATTTCCAGACCCAAAAATTGCAGAAAAAAGAGTTACCGCAATTGGATTAAAAGGCAGCAGTGGTTTTGATCAAATTTTTGTGCTCAAAACAGATGGAACTGAGCGAGGAAATAACGAATTAAATGAAAACATCAAAGTAACATTTTACGATTTAGATAAAGAAAAAGAAATGATTCTTGATGCATTTAAAATAATCGAGGAATTTCCATTTGTTGTAACATACAATGGTGATGAATTCGATTTACCATATTTGTACAATAGAGCAGAAAGATTAGGAATTTCAAATGATTGCAATCCGTTATACATGATGAGAGACTCTGCAACTCTAAAACACGGGGTTCACATTGATTTGTATAGGACACTGTCGAATCGTTCATTTCAAATTTATGCATTTAGTCAATCATATACAGATTTTTCATTAAACAGTGTATCAAAAGCACTACTAGGAAAAGAAAAAATTGATTATGGTTTAGATTTTGACAAGTTATCATTATACCAAACTGCAAACTATTGTTACAATGATGCACAATTAACTTATGAGCTAACAAGTTTCAATAACGACCTCTTGATGAATTTACTTGTAATCATTGCAAGAATTGGAAGAATGCCAATTGATGATATTGCAAGGATGGGAGTTTCACAATGGATTAGGAGCTTACTATATTATGAACACAGAAAAAGAAATGCACTTATTCCAAAAAGAGAAGAATTACAAAAAAGAACAGAAGGAGTTATGTCAGATGCAGTAATTAAAGATAAAAAATATCGAGGCGGATTAGTTGTAGAACCAAAAGAAGGAATCCACTTCAAAGTTGTAGTAATGGATTTTGCAAGTCTATATCCAAGTATTATCAAAGTTAGAAATCTTTCTTACGAAACAGTTAGATGTTCTCACGAAGAATGTAAAAAAAATACTGTTCCACAAACTAACCATTGGACATGTTCTAGAAAAAATGGGCTAACATCAATTATAATTGGTTCATTAAGGGATTTGAGGGTAAATTACTACAAAAGCCTATCAAAAAAAGAGACAATTACAGATGAACAAAGACAGCAGTACACAGTAGTCAGTCAAGCACTCAAAGTAATTTTGAATGCAAGTTATGGGGTGATGGGAGCAGAGATTTTTCCACTTTATTTTTTACCTGCAGCTGAGGCAACAACTGCAATTGGAAGACACACAATTTTAGAAACAATCAAAAAATGTGAAGCAACTGGTATTGAAGTTTTGTATGGAGATACAGATTCGTTATTTATCAAAAATCCAACTAATGAGCAAATTCAAAAAGTTATTGAACAAGCAAAAGCTGATCATGGTGTTGATTTAGAAATCGACAAGACCTACAGATATTGTGTGTTGAGCAATAGAAAGAAAAATTATTTGGGAGTAACAGATTCAGGTAAAGTAGATGTCAAAGGATTAACAGGGAAAAAATCCCACACTCCAGCATTTATCAAAAAATTGTTTTTTGAATTACTAGATGTTCTAGCAGAAGTGAAAACAATGGAAGATTTTGTAAAAGCAAAAAAAGTAATTTCAGAAAAAATTGCAGAATGTGGAAAGAAAGTTCAGGCTAAAGAAATTCCACTAGAAGATTTAACATTCAATGTCATGTTGAGTAAGGCACCATCAGAGTATGTAAAAACAATTCCACAGCACATTAGAGCAGCAAAACAACTTGAATCAATCAGAGAATTAAAAAAAGGAGACAAAATTTCATTTATAAAAATTCTAAACAAACCAGGAGTAAAACCAGTAGAATTAGCAAAAAAAGAAGAAATAGATTCTAAAAAATACATGGAATTTTTAGAATCAACATTGGAGCAAATTACATCTTCGATGGATTTAGATTTTGACACAATCTTAGGAAAACCAAAGCAAACAGGATTAGATGAATTTTTTTGGAGTTAAAAAAACATGGAAGTTGATGGTACACTACTTACAATTCTTGGTGTATGTGCAGGAATTTTAATTCTTACAGGATGGGTAGAGCAAATCTACAAAGGTTATAAAACCAAAAGTATGAAGGATATTTCTAAATTTTTAATGATCTTTATTGGAGCTGGATCAATCTTATGGCTAATTTATGGAATAATAGTATCTGATGTATTCATCATAGGCACAAACACAGCAGGATTAGTTTTAATGATTATCGTTTCAGCAATGAAAAGAAGATATCAAAATATTGTTAATTTGTGATTAATTCAATGAAGAATTAAATACAATATAAAAAATTTAAAAAAAGATGTTTATTATTAATTGTAAAAATTACGAAGAAATTTCTGGAGAAAAAATCATTAAATTCGTTAAAACTGCCGAAAAAATTGCAAAAAAATTTAAAATCAAAATTGCAGTTTGCCCACCACAGCATTTAATCGGAGTTGTTGCAAATAGCTCAATCCCCATTTTTGCTCAACATGTAGATGATTCTAAAATTGGAAGTACAACAGGTTTTATGATTCCAGAATTATTAAAAAAATCAAAAATTAAAGGTTCATTGATTAATCACAGTGAACACAGAATAACAAGTCAAGAAATAAGTAAACTGATAAAAAAATTAAAAGAATTAAAAATGATATCGATTGTTTGTGTAAAAGATATTGCAGAAGCAAAAAAATATGCAAAATTAAATCCAAATTACATAGCTATAGAACCACCAGAATTGATTGGTTCAGGAAGAGCAGTGTCAACTGAAAAACCAGAATTGATTTCAAAAGCAGTTGTTGCAGTAAAAAGTGCAAAGAATAATACCAAGTTACTATGTGGCGCAGGAATTGTATCGGGAGAAGATGTTCAAAAAGCATCAGAACTTGGATCAAAAGGAATCCTAGTTGCAAGTGGCATCATTAAAGCACAAAGTTGGGAAAAAATAATTTCAGAATTTGCCAAGGCATTAGTTTAAAAAGCCAAAAATTTTACAAAATTTTACATGGTAAAAAACAAAGCAGTTTATGCATTTGAAGAAGCAGATAGTAAAAAAAGAATGCTTCTAGGCGGAAAAGGTGCCGGATTAAGTGAAATGACACGCCTAAAATTACCAGTGCCACCAGGATTCACAATTACAACCGAGGTTTGTAACAAGTATTATGAAAATAACAGAAAACTTCCAAAGGAAGTGATGCCAGCAGTAATGAAAAATATCGCAAAAATGGAAAAGAAGACAGGGAAAAAGTGGAATTCAATAAAAAATCCACTGCTTGTTTCTGTTCGTTCTGGTGCAGCAATTTCAATGCCAGGAATGATGGACACGATTTTAAATTTAGGATTAAACGAAAAAACAGTTGAGGGGTTTGCAGATCAAACTAAAAATCCACGATTCTCATGGGATTCTTATCGAAGATTTATTCAATTATTTGGAAAAGTGGTGTTTGGTGTAAATGATGAAAAATTTGATCATGTTTTAGATGCTGCAAAAGAAAAACAAGGAATTACAGATGACAGTAAACTAAATGTAGAATCATTAAAAAAAATTGTTTCAGAATATAAAAAAATCTGTGAAAATCATACAAAAAGAAAATTTCCAGACACTCCAGATGAGCAGCTAGTTTTGTCAATTGAAGCAGTTTTCAAAAGCTGGATGGGAGAAAGAGCAATAGTTTATCGTGAAAAAAATAACATTACAAAAGATATTGCAAATGGAACTGCAGTAAATGTGGTAACAATGGTATTTGGTAACATGGGAGATGATAGTGCAACTGGTGTAGTATTTACAAGAAATGGTCACAATGGAAAAAAAGAGATTGAAGGAGAATATTTAATCAATGCACAAGGAGAAGATGTTGTAGCAGGAGTTAGAACTGGAAAGAGTATAGAATTACTCAAAAAAGACATGCCAAAATCACATAAAGAATTAAGCAATGCATGTACAAAATTGGAAAAACATTTCAGAGAACCTCAAGATATAGAATTTACAATTGAACAAGGAAAGTTCTATCTATTGCAAACTAGAACTGCAAAAATGAGTGCGGCTGCTTTAGTAAAAACATCAGTAGATATGGTAAAAGAAAAATTAATTGATAAAAATAAAGCACTTACAAGAATTCCAGCACAACAATTAGAGGCATTATTACATAGAACAATGGATGAGACAAAAATTAAACATTACAAACAATTAGCAAAAGGAATAGCAGCCTCACCAGGTGCTGCAAGTGGAATTGTAGTGTTTGATGTTAAAAAAGCCATAGAATTAGGAGATACAGGGAAAAAAGTCATCTTAGTAAGAAAAGAGACCAAACCAGAGGACGTTCCAGCATTCTTTTCATCAGAGGGAATTTTGACTAGTCTAGGAGGAAAATCATCTCACGCAGCAATTGTTTCAAGAGGAATGGGCAAACCATGCATTGTTGGATGTCCAGAATTAAAAATTAATTATGATGATAATACATGTATTGCAAATGGCCAGACAATCAAAGAAGGAGATACAATTTCAATAGATGGTAGTGCAGGAACAGTGTTTATCGGAGAAGTTCCAACTGTTGAACCAAAAGTCACAAAAGACTTTGAGCAAATTTTGATGTGGTCTCAAAAAACTAAAACATTAGGGATTAGAGCTAATGCAGATACTCCAGAAATGGCAAGACTTGCAAGAAAGTTTGGCGGTCAAGGAATCGGTTTATGCAGAACAGAAAGAATGTTCAACGGTAGCGACAGAATTAATTTATTTGTAGAAATGATAATGGCTGAAAATATTCAAGAAAGAAACAAAATTCTAGAAAAATTAGGGAAATTGCAAAAAAGTGACTTTATTCAAATTTTGAAAGCAATGGAAGGTTATGAAGTAACAATCAGATTATTAGATCCGCCATTACATGAATTTTTGCCAAATCCAGAAGAGTTAGTTGAAAAAATACAAAAATTAGAAAAAAATGGAAACACGAAAGAGATTTCTGAAACAAAAATTGTTTTGAAAAGAGCTAGAGAACTGGCAGAAGTCAATCCAATGATGGGGCATAGAGGAGTCAGAGTGGGTGTAACATATCCTGAAATATATGAAATGCAAATAAGATCTGTTTTCGAAGCATTAGTAGAATTAACGAAGAAAAAAGTTAAAGCACATCCACAAATAATGATTCCACAAATTAGCAGTATTGCTGAATTAAACCATATTAAAGAAATCTATGATAAAATTAAAAAAGAAACTGAAACAAAACACAAGATGAAATTAAAGATTAACTTTGGAACAATGATTGAAGTTGTAAGGGCAGCATTAACTGCAAATGAACTTGCAAATACTGCAGAATTTTTCAGTTTTGGAACAAATGATTTAACTCAAGGAACATTTAGTTTTAGTAGGGAAGATGTCGAAGGCAAATTCCTTCCAGAATATATGGAAAAAGAACTGTTAGAAAGAAACCCATTCCAATCAATTGATGTTAACGGAGTCGGAAGTCTAATAAAAATAGGAATTTCAGCAGGCAGAGCAATCAGGAGAAATATGGAAATAGGAATATGTGGAGAACATGGAGGAGATCCTAGTTCGATTAAATTCTGTCATGGAGAAGGACTGAGCTATGTTAGTGCATCACCTCATAGAATTCCTATTGCAATTGTTGCAGCAGCCCAAGCAGCAATTGAACAACCAAAAAAATCAAAAAAGAAGAAATAATACAATTTAAAACCAAATAGATCTCCAGTATAGTTGAATTGCTTCCAAGAATTGATTCCATCAAGCAAATTAGACAAAAAATAGGAATTACTCAAAAAAAACTTGCATTAATGACAGGAGTTAGTACTTCAATGATTAATCAAATAGAGTCAGGTAGAAGTCAACCAAGTTATGATACTGCAAAAAAAAATTTTGAGAATTTAGCAAAATTAGAGGGAGAATCTTCATCACATACCGCAGGAGATTTTTGTAGTAAAGATATCATAAAATTAAAACCATCAAACACATTACATGACGCAATTAAAAAAATGCACAAATTATCAATCAGTCAAATTCCCATTTTTGATGATTTAAAAATTGTTGGAGTAATATCTGAAGATGGAATTGTTAAACATTTATCAGAATTAGGAGAAGCGGAATTAAAAAAAGCAAAGCTTGAAGATGCAATGGATTCAGTGCCACCAATTGTAGATTGGGATACACCTGCAAATGTGCTTGTACCATTAATCAGGTATTCAAAATGCATTTTAGTTTCAAAAAAATCAAAAATTCTTGGAATCATTACAGCATCAGATACACTAAAAATGATGGAATAGAATATTTACAAAATTAAAATTAGTTGCGTCTAATTAGTTGCGTCTAATTAGTTGCGTCTAATTAGTTGCGTCTAATTTTAACAGCATTTAATAGAATTAAAATACAATATAGAATATGAAAGTGTGGAACAAATTTTGGAATTGGTATGAAAACAAAATACTTGGAAGTGTTGTAATCATTGCAGCAATACAATTTATTCAAGTTCCACACATGGTATGGAATGCAGACATTATGCTTGAAGCAGGAATTGTTTCAAGAGTTCATCCTATAATTGATTGGTTCTTGTACGGAGTAGATTTAATTGAAATAATTTCAATTGTTAATGTAGGAATGATCATGTTCAGTTTAATTAAGAAAAAACGTAGAAAAAAACAAGAAGCTAAATTAGTTTAATCTTTTCCTGTCCAAATTACTCTTTGAGGGAAAGGAATTTCTATTCCAGATTTGTCAAGAGCACGTTTAAGAGTATTTAGGAGAATAGGTTGTGCCTGACTCCAATCATCTCTAGGGTGCCAAACAAACACATGAATATTCACACTAGAATC
>DASCQR010000011.1:0-7800 GCA_036013185.1 Candidatus Nitrosopumilus sp.
TCTAGAATCCTTTATGAGTATGAAAAAACCATTTTTATGTAGGAATTTTATTTTTATTTTTAGCGCAGTCATAGTATAGCCTGGTTAGTATTCGGGGTTTCCAACCCTGTGACGCGGGTTCGAATCCCGCTGACTGCAGGCTATAATTTTAATCAGAACTAATTTTTACCTGTATTTTTAAAAATTATTGTGAAACCAATAGTTTACAAAATTGCAATGGAAAGGATGCAAATTCTTATTGATAATGCGATAACTAATGCCCGAACAAATCCTGAATTATCTCAAAGACAAGCTTCTATTGCTCGTAGAATAAGTACTAAATATAAAATTAGAATGCCTTATCATCTTCGAATAGTTTTTTGTAAAAAATGTAAATCATTTATTGCTCCAGGAATAAATTCTAGAATTCGTCTAGGTCGAACATCTGTTAAATCAATCAGAATTTCGTGTAACCTATGTGGTCACACATATCGTAAAATTATATCCTGACATTCTCAAATATTACCTTAAAATCTTCAAAATCTTTGTTATCTTAAATATATTTTAAAAATTTTCTAATAATTTCATTCATTCTCAGAATCTTTTTTTGTTTGATTGCGCCATCTATTTTTACCACCTTCACCATATTGACGCCAATCCTTTTTCATTGGGTATAGTATGTTATTACTATCTAAAAAAAGTCTCTACAAGATTTTTTATATGAACATCATTTTTGAATAAAAAACATTTCTTTTATTAGCGATCATTTTTTAAAATGAATTTCTGCCTAATCCTTCACAAAATTTCAAGCATCATATCTCAATGATTTATAAGACGATTATCGATTTTTGCAGTTTATGGCAAAAGTCTATGATGTACCAGCAGATGTACTAATTGAAAGATTAGCAGACATTCTAAAAAATGAAGATATTCCTGCTCCTTCTTGGACTCCATTTGTCAAAACTGGAGCACATGCAGAAAAACCTCCACAAGATAGTGAATGGTGGCATACTAGATGTGCATCAATAATGAGAAAAATTTACTTTAATGGTCCAATAGGTGTTAATGAATTAAAGAAAGATTATGGTGGTGGTAAACCTTCTGGATATGGTGCTGCCCATCATAGGGATGCAAGCGGTGCAATTGTTCGTAATGCAATTCATGGATTAGAAAAACTTGGATATTTGGAAAAAATTGAAAAGAAAGGTAGAGTTGTTTCGAAAAATGGAATGCAAAAATTAGATAGACTTGCTACAGAAATCCTTAATGAATTGATTCTAGAAAAACCTGAATTGAAAATATATCGTTAGATCAAAATGAGTTTTCCTGAACCAAACGATCTTCCACAAGAAAATGCTAACTCAGAACAAGCAGCACAAAAAGAGCAAATTCTCAAGCAAATTCTTACACCAGAAGCTAGAATGAGATTAAATAACATAAAGATGGTAAAACCTGAATTATCCGATCTAGTCGAACAATACCTTATTGGAATGGCAACACAAGGAAAAATGTCTGGTCAAATAACTGACGATCAATTAAAACAAATTCTAATATCTACACAACAACCAAAACGTGATTTTAAGATAAATCGAGTATAATACTAATAAAATATAATTATGGGAAAAATTTCTAGTAATCTATGAAAGCCGTTGTATACAATGAATATGCACCAGATGATAATTATGCTAAAATCCTTAAAGTCCAGGATATAGATGACCCAAAACCAAAAGCAGATGAAGTTGTTTTTAAAGTAAAATCTGCAGCCCTAAATTATAATGATATTTGGGGAATGAGAGGAGTTCCAGTTGCAGTACCTTTACCACATGTATCGGGTTCTGATGCTGCAGGGGATGTAATCGCAGTTGGTGATGATGTTAAAAATATCCAAGTTGGAGACAAAGTTGTTTCTCATTCTAATATGTCGTGCAGAGTTTGTAAAGCTTGTACTGATGGACGAGAATTTGATTGTGTTAAAAGAACAATTTGGGGATTCCAAACTGGTCCAACATGGGGAGCTTTTCAAGAGGTTACTCATCTTCCAGAAGTTAATGTTTCAAAAATACCAGATGGTGTCTCATATGATGAAGCAGCAGCTGCATCAATGACAATATTGACATCATGGCACATGTTAGTTGGTAGAGCAAAAATTACTCCTGGACAAACTGTTCTAATTATGGGTGGCGGTTCTGGAGTTGGAAGCTTTGGAATTCAGATTGCAAAATTATACAATTGTGATGTTATTGCAACAGCAAGCCCTGACAAGTTAGACAAGTGTTTAGAACTTGGAGCAGACTTTGCAGTTGATCATAGAAAAGATGATTGGCACAAAGAAGTCAGAGCAATTTCTAAAGAATTGGCAAAGAAAAAAGGTGAAGCACCAGGAATTGATCTCTCATTTGATCATATTGGTGAAACACATTGGAATAAACAATTACAATTGTTAAAGTATGGTGCAACACTCGTTTCATGTGGAGCAACAACTGGTTACAATGCACAAACTGATCTTAGACATGTGTTCTTCAAAGGAACAAACATCTTAGGTTCAACACAAGGAACCAAAGCTGAACTTGATCAAGCCCTGTATTGGATGGGTCAAGGCAAAATTAAAGCTGCAATCGATTCAACATATACGTTTGAACAAGCAGCAGAAGCACACACAAAGATGTTAACTGGAAAAGGCATGTTTGGCAAAATCTTAATGAAGCCTGAAGGCGCTTAGTCATTTAATGACTCAGCTCTTCCGTAGCCTAATTTTTGTACCTGGTAATAATCCAAGATTTTTAGAAAAGGCAAAGAAGATTCAAGCTGATATCGTTTGTTTTGATTTAGAAGACTCTGTTCCAGATGATGAAAAAACTAATGCAAGAAAATTGATTAAAAATGCATTAAAATCTCGTTCGGAATATTGCTCATCTATTTTTGTTCGAACTAATTCTCCATTGTCTGGAAAAATTCCATCAGATCTAAAGGAAATTGTTCAAAAAGGAATTGATGGAATAGTTGTTCCTAAAGTAAACAATGTTGTAGAATTAAAAAAAATCCAAAAAATTCTTTCTAGTTTAGAAAAATCTAAAAAACTAAAACCAATTCAAATAATTCCGTCTATTGAATCTGCTGAAGGAGTTGTTAATTCCTATTTGATTGCATCATTTGGAAAACGTGTAAATGCAATTGTTTTTGGAATTTTTGATTTACTCAATGATCTTGGTGTCGAATACACAAAAAATTCCCCAGGCGGAAAATATTCTAGATATAAAATTCCTGTTGATGCAGCAGCTGCACAAATATCTGCTATTGATGGTATTTGGCAAGATCTAAATGATTTCAAAGGATTACAAAAAGATTGTAGTTTCGGAAAAAGTCTAGGATACGCTGGAAAAAGTGTAATACACCCTGATCAAATTCCTATTGTCCATAAATCATTTTATCCAAATAAAACTGAAATCTCATGGGCAAAAAAAGTTTGTAAGATATATCTAGAATCAACAAAAAAAGGTAGAGGAGCTACAACAGTTGATGGCAAAATGATCGACGAAGTACATTACAAACAGGCAAGAGCACTTCTTGATATTGTGAAATAATAAAATGATTGATCTCCTTGATCCAACAAATGTAATTACTAGAATGTTTAATGGAAAAAACTATGATCAATTGTATAATTATTGCAAAGATTTACTCAAAACAGATTCATCCAATATGCTCGCTTTACAAAATATCTCATTATCATTGATATATCTAAAAAATTATGAAGAAGCACTTGTTTACTGTGATAAAGTCCTTGAAATAAAACCATCAGACACATATGCAATAAAAAATAAAATTTTTGCTCTTGAAAATTTGAAGCGATATAACGAAGTCTTAACATTATGTGAAAAACTTTTGTTGATTGATTCTAAGGATACTTGGGCCCTAAACAGTATGGGGATATCTCTAAATGAATTAGAACGACACAAAGACGCAATTCAATACTATGACACTACACTTGTGATTGATCCTAATGATGTTACTGCATTAATGAATAAAGCAATTTCGCTTAGTCATATTGGAAATTACCATGATGCAATTAATTTTTATGATTTAGCTCAACGGATAGATTCTAGTTTAAGAGAAATTCCTCCAGCAAAATCAAAATTATTTGAAAAATTAAACATGCCTGATGAAGCATTTTTAGCTGCTCAAGGAGTACTCAATAAAGATATGGAACAAATTAAATTTAATGCTAAACAAAACAATTGTTCTGTTTTTCATCAATTTTCTGATGAGGAATTTCAGAATTTAAAATAATTTCATTGTTAATAATTATCTAAATCATTTTATACAAAGACTTTCTTCATTCTTTTAATGTTTACAGGTATAGTTGAAGGAGTTGGAACAGTAAATAAAATTTCAAAAATTACAAAAAATCGTAGTGCCATTGAAATGACAATTGATTTGGGCAAACAAGTTAAAGGATTAAAAATTGGACAAAGTGTTGCATTAAATGGTGTATGTCTTACTGCAACAAAATTATCTAAATCCAAATGTATATTTGAAATGATTGAAGAAACTACAAAAAAAACTGATCTTGGAAATTTAAAAGTTGGTGGTGTTGTAAACATTGAAAGAAGTTTAAAGGCAGGTGATCGATTAGAAGGCCATTTTGTTTTAGGTCATGTTGATGGAGTTGGAATTATAAAAAAAATTATAAAAAAACCTAAAGAAGTTCAAGTTTATTTTGAAGTTCCTAAAACTTTAGCTAAATATGTTGTTAAGAAAGGATCAATTGCTATTGATGGAATTAGTTTAACTGTTGTTGACATAAAAAAAACTTTAGCATCTGTCTCATTGATCCCTCATACTATCGAAATCACAAATTTTCATACTAAGAAAGTAGGAGATAAGGTTAATATTGAAACTGACATTCTCGGTAAGTATATTTTAAAACAAGGCTAATAATCTACTACATTAGTGGTAATTACTTAATTTTTAGTAAACTATATACCTAGATTAAAATAATTTTTCTATATGTCATTAGAAACTGGACTTGAATCTCTAAAACGTGGAGAATTTGTTTTATTGTTTGACTCAGCTGGACGTGAAAATGAAATTGATATGGTTGTAGCTGCAGAATTTATTACTCCTGAACATGTTTCACGAATGCGTCAAAATGCTGGTGGATTATTATGTATTGCATTAGAAAATACTTTTGCAAAATCTCTTGAATTACAATACATGCATGACATCCTTGCTAACTCAACAATTTCAAATAAAGAAATGATTATGGGTTTAGCTCCATATGGTGATTATCCTACATTTTCATTATCTGTAAATCATTATCAAACTTATACTGGAATTACTGATAAGGATAGAGCATTAACAATAATGGAAATGGCAAATATCTATAAAGTTGAAAACAAACAGAAAAAATTTGTTTCTTCATTTAAAACACCTGGACATGTTCCACTATTGATTGCATCAGAAGGATTATTGAAATCACGTCAAGGACATACTGAAATGTCAGTATATTTAACTCAGATTGCAGGATTGACTCCTGTAACAGCTATTTGTGAAATGATGGATGCTGAAACATATTCTGCATTATCTGTTGATAAAGCAGAAAAATTTGGTAAACAAAATGGAATTCCATTAATTGATGGAAAAGAATTATTAGAATACGCCAAGGTGAATTGATTTTGAATATAGCTATTGTAGTTTCAGAATTTAATGAAGAGATTACTTCCCGTATGTTAGAAATTGCAAAAGAAAAAGCTAATTCTATGCAATTAACAATTTCTCATATTTGCAAGGTTCCTGGAGCCTATGATATGCCTATAATTGTAGATAGATTACTCCAAAATCAAAATGTTGATGGAGTTGCTACTTTAGGTGCTATAATTAAAGGACAAACTAAACATGATGAAGTAATTTCTCATGCAGCAGCTAGATCCCTGACTGATTTATCATTAAAATATCAAAAACCTGTATCTTTAGGAATATCTGGTCCTGGAATGCAAGAGAGACATGCTTTTGCTAGAATAAGACCCGTAGCAGAGAGATCCATTGAAGCACTTGTTAAAATTTCTAAAGAATTGGAAAAAATTTAACAATGATCCAATTAAGCATTTTAAAAATTACCGAATATGGACCTTGGACTCTAACATTGGGAAGTGATAGAGAACATGAATTACAAATGCTTCAAGCATCATTATACAAAAAAATACAAGAATTATTTTCTGCAAAAAATTGTTTAGTTTTTTTAAATAAATCTGATGAATTTTTTGTTGTGTCTAATGGCCTTAGTTTAGACGATCATATAGAAATTCAAAAATCTCTTAAAGAATCATTTGAAGTAACTTTAACCATATCAATTGGTTATGGTGATACTCCTTTTGATGCTAATCTAAAAGCATACAATGGTAAACAAAATAATGTCGTGTTAAATGATGAATATAGAATTTTTGGATTCATTGATAACAAATCAGAATTTGATGTTTCCATAATGCATTTAGATGTAGATGATTTAAAATCAAAAAGAAATGATAATTCTCCTTATGAGATTTCATTGAAAATTTTTGAATTATATTCTAAAATAAGTAAATATTTTATCAAAAAGAATTCGCTATCATTTTTTATGGGTGGTGATAATTATATGGTAATTGCAAGTACAGATGCAAAAAATTCAGTTCAAAATTTTATTGACATGATAAAAAATAATGATGACATTTCTTTGAATTGTGGAATTGGGAATGCAAAAACTAGTAGGGAAGCAGTAAAATTAGCCACAAAATCACTTGATACCATACGTGAAATTAGAGATTCAGGAAAACAAAAACCTGATGTGTATGAATTATAATGTTATTAAAAAATATTAGTGCATTAATTGGTGATAATTTAGATTTTGTTAGAAATATTGATATTCAAATAAAAAACGGAAGATTTCATAAAATTAATTCTGATATAAAATCAAATTCAAAAAAAAATACAATTGATTGCAAGGGATTATTATTAATTCCTGGATTTATAAATTCTCATACACATATTGCTGATTCAATTGGAAAAGATATTACATTAAACAGTACAGTCAATCAAAAGATTCACCCTATGTTTGGAATAAAATCTAAAATTTTAAAAAATACATCTAATGAAAATCTTTCTATATTTATGAAAAATACATGTCATTCAATGATCCAAAAAGGAATTACTACATTTGTTGATTTTAGAGAAGGGGGTTTGGATGGTGCAGTTTTACTTAAAAAAATCTCTAATGATGTTTCAATACGATCAATAATTTTGGGAAGACTAGATTTTCATCAAAATACTTCAGAAATTAAAAAAAATCGTCCCCTCCCATCTGAAAAAATTAGTGAACTTCCAACTTTAATTAAAACATGTGATGGTATTGGTATTAGTGGAGCAAACGAGCACAGTACATCTGTACTAAAGTCTTATTCAAAAACAAAAAAATTACGTGCAATTCATTCTTCTGAAACTCAAGAAAGTATACGAAAATCTAAACGAATTACTGGTAAATCCGAAACTCTCAGAGCATTATCTATAAAACCTGATTTTTTGATTCACATGACCCATGCTTCAAAAAGTGATCTTGAGACTACCTCAAAAAAAACTAGAGGAATTGTGATTTGCCCTAGAGCAAATTCTTCATTATCTGAAGGAATTCCAGATATCGAAAAAATGCAAAATGCAGGATGTTTGTTGGCCTTAGGTACAGATAATGTAATGATCAATTCACCAGACATGTTTCGTGAAATGGATTTTCTTTGGAAAGTAACAATGGGAATAAAGAAAAAAAGAATAGATCCAAAAAATATTCTAAAAATGGCA
>DASCQR010000012.1:0-3452 GCA_036013185.1 Candidatus Nitrosopumilus sp.
TGTACAATTGGGGACTTTGAGCCAAAAATGCCTCTTTGTTGTAGTAAAATATTGGAAACAATGCAGCTCCACCTTCAGTAGCTGTTGCAATCATTTTTGGAGTATTAATTTCAACAAAATTTTGATCATTGAAATAATCTCTAATTGTTTTTAGAACTAAACTTCTAGTTTTGAAAACGTGTTGTAAAATATTACGTCTAAGATCAATGGGCCTTACTTCTAAACGGGTATCAATATTTTTGACAGTTTTTGCAGTTGGCTCAAATGGAGGAATTGTTGTAACTTCAGAAAATACACGAAGTTCGATAGGAATAATTTCAAATCCACTTGGAGCTTTTTCAGATGCCTTTAGGGTTCCAGTAATAGCAATTGATGAATGTGCTTTGAGTGAAGAGATTTTTTCACGTATTTCATCAGGACAATCTCCTTTTTTTGCAACAATTGAAAGATCCCCATTTTTATCTCGAATAGTTGCAAAGCTGATATTTCCATGGCCTCTAACTGTCAAAACCCACCCCATTACAGTTACTTTAGTACCATCCATAGAGGTAGTCAATTCATCAGAATAGTGAGATCTACGTAATTTTCCTAATTCAGTTTCTATCATAATTTATAATATTTCCATATTTTCTGGTGTAATTAATTTTTTCAAAATGATCACAAAAATTTCTCAATTTTCATAAGGTTTTTAGTCACCTATTAGAGAAAATCAAAATAATATGGCAAATATTCTCATAGGACTAGTAATTGCAATGTTTCTAATTGTTGCAGCATATGTTGGCTATAACGCATCTCAAAACTATTCTGAAGATGTAGGCGGTCACGACATACAAATCGATCTAAATATTCTAGAAACTGTACCTGAATTATTGCAAATAATTGAAAAACAAGACGGATACAAATCAATAATATAATTTTAGGTTAATTAGATAGAATTTTTGATAATAACTATGACACTAAATAATAGAGAGAAAATGATTTCAATAATTTCCAATGGAATTGCAGTGTTTTCATTATTGCAAGAAAGAGATGAATTGCCTAAAAACACTACCATGTATGATTTTGTTCTCAAAGTGATTCCTGCAGATATCAAATCAGAATTAAGTGTAGAGTTGATTGATGAAGTTTTCCAGTATGTTACATCAGCTCACAGTTCTTCAAAAATTAATTAATCTATCAATAAATTTTCTTCTTTATTTTGAAAATAATTCCCATTTATCTTTTGACAAATACTAAATCTGTATTTTCAAGGATTCATCATCATTTTTGAATAGATTACTAGTGTTTTATTACGTTTTAATTACTCTTCTTTGTTAAGTGTTTGAAAATTACCACTCATTAAAATTATCTATAAAAAATCACCATCACTCTCATCTGAATTTTCTAATCTCTCATTATATTTGTCAATTTTACGATTGTATTCATCTATCTTTTTATTTTCTTCATCTATCTTTTTATTTTCTTCATCTATGGATTCATCTACATCCATGCTGAATAACCTCCATCAAGGGTTACTGCATAGAATCCATCTTTAATTAATTCATCAGCTGCAATATTCCCTCGATAACCCGTACCACAGTAAGTACATATTTTTTTATCTCTCATTTCATCAAGTTGTTTTTTCTTTACATTTCTAATACACAAACCTAATGGCATGTGAATTGAATCTTCAATTATTCCATTTTGTAATTCATCAAATTCTCTAACATCAATAATCACAAAATCGTTTTTTTGAAACATTAATTCCTTTGAAGTTATTTTATCAGCCACGTAACTTGAAAAATACTAATTGATAGAAATAAGTGTTAATTTTATGTCCTGAAGAGATATGACGTATCGACGTTCTTTATCTCACCAAGACATACTTCTTCTAGATCGCACTAGTATTTGTAGATCGCGGTTTAATCATTTTATTGTTAAATTTACAAAAATTTAAGATTTAGGCATAAAATTTGAATTATTTTATGTTAAAATAGGAATTTAACAAATTTTTATATTAAATAATTGATCGTCAATTAAGCAAAATATTTTCTTTAACATTTCTGAACACAATATCAGATCAACCTACATAATTCATAAAGTATAGATTTCTACTAAAAGTAAGAAAATGGTAGCCATTGCAACATTAGGTTCACACTGTTCGTTACAAGTTTTAAAAGGAGCAAAAGATGAAGGACTCAAAACAATTTTAGTTTGTGAAAAAAAACGTGAAAAACTATATCGCAGATTTCCATTTATTGATGAATTAATTATTGTAGATTCATTTAAAGAAATTCTTGATCAACAATGCCAATCAAAACTAAAAGAAAGTGATGCAGTATTAATTCCTCATGGAACATTAATTGCACAAATGAATTCTGATGAAATAGAATCCATTAAAACTCCTGTATTTGGAAATAAATGGATTCTAAGATGGGAGTCAGATAGAGAAATGAAAGAAAAACTCATGAGAGAAGCAAAATTACCAATGCCAAAACCGGTTACAGAGCCAAGTGAAATCGATAAATTAGTAATTGTAAAAAGACAAGGAGCTGCAGGAGGTAAAGGATATTTCATGGCAGCGAATGAAGATGATTACAATACTAAAAGAAATCAGTTAATTTCAGAAGGTGTTATTTCTAAAGATGAAACATTATACATTCAAGAATATGCTGCAGGGGTTTTAGCATACTTGCAATTCTTTTATTCACCACTGTCAAATGAATTAGAATTTTTTGGTGTTGATCAAAGACATGAATCCGACATTGAGGGGCTTGGAAGAATTCCATCAGACCAACAATTAAAATCAAAAAAAGTTCCATCATTTAATGTCATAGGAAATAGTCCACTTGTATTACGTGAATCATTACTTGATGAGGTATATACTATGGGGGAAAATTTTGTAGAAGCAGCAAAAAGAGTTGTTTCGCCAGGTATGAATGGACCATTCTGTATTGAAGGAGTTTATGATGAAAATGCTAAATTTACATCATTTGAATTTTCAGCAAGAATTGTTGCAGGAACAAATATCTACATGGATGGTTCCCCATACTATTCATTGCTATTTAATGAAAACATGAGTATGGGTAAAAGGATTGCAAGAGAAGTAAAGACTGCAATAAAATCAAATCAGTTAGAGAAAATAACAACATAGAAGATCTGTCGAAATGTCACTAAAAGATAAAATCAACAAAATGTCTCTAGGAGGATTAATTTTTTCTGCAGTAATAATTTTTTCAGGATATATTTTTGAGAATAAAGAATTACTAGGATTTGAAAACGCTATGATGTTATACATATTATTACCATCAGCATTAATTTGGTTTGGTACAAGAAAAAATGGTTGTGGGAGTTGCAATCAAATTCAAAATGATTTTGAAAAAAAATCTAATTGAAATAAATGATAATTTTAAAAAAATAATATACTATGAAGGGGATTTTGGGTTTTCAATATTTGGATGTAGATTCAACAT
>DASCQR010000013.1:0-1828 GCA_036013185.1 Candidatus Nitrosopumilus sp.
GCTTTTTTCATAGACATGCCCATTCCAACCACCATCAAAGGAACAAAAACAATGCCTCCACCAATTCCAAAAAAAGATGAAATTATTCCTGCAAAAAAACTAGCACCAATTGCAAAAACAATCAATTGTTTGGAGATAATTTTTTCTTTAGATTCTACTTGTTTTCTTAAAAAAATGTAAACAGATGATGCAATCAAAACAAAACCAAATAAAATTTTGAAAACATCCGGAGCAACATCAGTAGAAATTATTGCGCCTAAAACAGTTCCAGGTATTGCAAGTAATCCAAGTTTCAATCCTAATGAGAATTCAATTCTTTTTTGTTTAGAATAAGAAATTGTAGATGCAACTGAATTACTTAATGCAGCAAAAAGACTATTACTTGCTGCAACAGTAGGAGGAAATCCTAAAAAAGTTAAAATTGGAACAATGATAATTCCGCCACCAAGACCAATCATAGAACCCAATACTCCAGCAGCAAATCCTAAAGGAATTAACCATAATTGATCAATCATTGTTATCTCCAATCAAATAATTTTACCATTATAATTAGACTACTTAAGAACAATTAAAGTCCACAAATAGGAGTCATTTTTGTTAATTATTTCAAGAATTAATGTTTCATTGCCCAATCCAGTAATTGTAGATTTTAGGGGGATAGTTTGAGAAGATTCAGCATATTTTATTTTGGCAATGTCTATCCAAGCGGAAATAGATTCAAATCCTCCAGGTTGCTTTTCATCCCAACAGTCACACACTAGATATTTAATCATTGTATCAAAAACAATTTCAATTTCATTAGATTTTGAATCTAAAAACGGAGATGACTCAACTAATGCAATAGCCATAATAGGATTATCAGGAGTTCCACCAATGCTAATATTCCCAAGAGATTTTCCATCAGAATCCTGGAGAGCAGTAGTGGTACAGTATGTAATTGTTGATAAAATATCATCACGAATTGCACAGTAATTTCCAATAGTATGATCTGTTACAGGAGTAGGAGTAGACATGAAAATATTTTGTTCAGATAATGATTCGTTGATTTTTTCAACATCGTAAAAAGTAAAACCGTATCGATATAGATTTTCTGAAGAAGGCATAGAATTATCTTCAGGAATCAAAAAGATAGCAGCAGCAGATATAATAATTATAATAATTGGAAGAATTATTTTTTTATTCATAAATCATTTAAAAAAAGATTACAAGATAAGGTTTTGCAATTTCAGATAGAAATTATTTCCAAAATTGAATCTTTTGTAATATTATTTTGTTCAACAAAGCCAGACGTTACTTCAAGAATATAGGTGGCTTCAGCATCAGGTACAAAACTAGGACATCCTGCAGCGATTTCAATAGGAATTACACAAGGTGGAACATTTGTTTTAATATGAACAACTTTTCCATCGTCATTAAACCAGATCATATCTAATTCAAATTGCATATTTAACATCCATAATGAATACAATCCAGGTTCAGGAAATACAAAAAGCATTCCTTGATCTAAAGGTAATTCATCTTGAAACATTAATCCACGAACACGACTCGGTTCAGTATCAGCAATTTGAATTTCAAGCAGCACATCATCAACTTTAATCATACCTCTAGGAAATTCTACTTGTTCAAGTTTTATGTCACTGGGTAATGTCAATAAACCAATTGAACCAATTATTACAGCAGCAATAAAAATAGGAATTATTGCTTGAGCCCTAGTAGTCATAAATTAGTTTAAGATTATCCTTTTAAAAATTAAATGTGTTAAGAAACAGTTTGTTTAAAATCACTTATTGAAGAAATTGTATTTTTGGTATGATGACCAATATCATGG
>DASCQR010000014.1:0-20688 GCA_036013185.1 Candidatus Nitrosopumilus sp.
TTTTTTGATTAAATGATATCGATGAACTCAAATACTGCAAAAAATTAGCAACATCTCAATGAATCCAAATTATGATGAAATACTAAAGGCTAATTCATTACGTGGAAATGAAATTAAAAAAACACCCCTAATTCATTCATCCACTTTTAGTGATTTAACAAAATCAGAAATTTATCTTAAAACAGAGTTTAGACAAAAAACAGGTTCGTTTAAGATTAGGGGAGCATATTACAAAATTAAATCATTATCTGATGAAGAGAAAAAAAATGGCGTGGTAGCTGCATCTGCAGGGAATCATGCACAAGGAGTGGCACTAGCATCATCATTAGAAAAAATTTCATGTACAATTGTCATGCCAAAAAATGCATCGCCTGCAAAAGTTGCAGCAACTAGAGGGTATGGTGCAAATGTAATTTTAGAAGGAACAAACTATGATGAATCATTTTCAAAAGCAAAAGAAATTTCAAATGAAACAGGCGCAAAAATAATTCATGCATTCGATGACCCTCAAATCATAGCTGCTCAAGGAGTAATAGGATTAGAAATATTGGATGATTTACCAGATGTCGATGAAATATACCTACCAATAGGTGGTGGGGGACTTGCCGCAGGTACGCTTATTGCAATAAAAGAAAAAAATCCTAATGTCAAAGTTATTGGAGTTCAATCAAAATCATTTCCATCTATGTATGAATCAATCAAACAAAATACAAGAACAATGAATGGCGGAGATAGAACTATAGCTGATGGCATTTCAGTTAAAATGCCTGGAAAAATTACTTTTGAAATAATCAATGAATTAATCGACGGAGTTGTTTTAGTTGATGATGAAGAAATCACAAAAGCAATGTTTCTATTAATGGAGAGAATGAAATTTGTAGTTGAACCTGCAGGAGCAGTAGGTTTAGCTTATTTGATATCTAAAAAACCATCTCCAGGGAAAAAAATAGTTGTGATTTTGGCTGGAGGAAATGTAGACATGTATCTGTTAGGTCAAATCGTAGACAAAGGATTGGCCGGTATGAGTAGATTATTGAAATTATCAGTATTGTTGCCAGACAGGCCTGGTGCATTTAAAGAAATTGTGGATATAATCACTTTAGCTAATGCAAATATTGTAGAAGTTGTCCATGATAGATTGAGTTCTGATGTAAATGCAGGTTCTGCAGCAGTTACACTAAATTTAGAAACTCAAGGAAAAGAACAAGCAATGTCATTAATAAAATCTTTAGAAGAGAAAAATGTGAAATTCAAACTATTAACATAAATTTATTTGAATTTCTTTTTTGTGAATTTAGATAATCCTTCCTTTTTCAATTGTTCAGATTCTTTAATTACAGAATTATGTTGATCTGATTTATGCTGTTTCAATTGTTTTTTTAATATTGAGAATTCATTTGCTAAAATTTTAACTGCATAAATTCCTGCATTACCTGCTTTGTTGACCCCTACTGAAACAACAGGAGAACCAGATGGCATTTCAGTAATGGACAGCAATGAATCCAAACCACCAAAAGCAGAAAATTTTGCAGAATCTAATTTTTTAGGATGTTTATCATTATAGACTAAAATTGGAACACCTATTACAGGAATTGCTGTATGGGATGCAATCATTCCAGGTAAATGAGCTGCGCCACCAGCTCCAGCAATGATAATTTTAAACCCCATTTTTTCAGCATGTTTAGCATATTCAGATAATCTAGAAGGAGTCCGATGTGCTGAAATTATTTGATCTTCATGTTTAATTTTAAACTCATCAAAAATTTCAGCTGCACTTTTCATAATTCTGCTATCTGAACTAGATCCCATAATTATTCCAACCAAAGGTTTCTTAGAATAATCTGCACCTGAATTCATATAATTACAAAAAACTAGAGAATAATTAACAATTTCGATTTAATTAAGTAATACGAAAATTATTCAAAATATGCCTCTATTTTGTAAACAATGTAATGATAGGAGATTACCCAAATCTATAATGCCAGAAAACATTACGCTGTGGTTATGTGAAAAATGTAAAAATTTTGTAGATTCTAAAGATTTCATTGTCCGTGAAGCAAAATTAGAGGAATGTAATTCATCACAGGAAGATTACAAAAAATGGATAAAATCCATCCCTCCTGCAAATGCTACTGAAGACTCATTTCAATATTAAAAAATTAAAAATCCAACTGGATACCTAAAACAAGTAACTGAATTAAAAAAACAATCCCCAATAATGAAGATCCTAAAAGAATTTTGAGGATAATAGACATTGTACATTAGATATTTTTAGTGCTTTTTAATGAATTCATCTAATGGGAAAAATTTTGGGGATTATAGGTGGTGGTCAACTTGGAATGATGCTGACTGAGGCAGGTAAAAAAATGCCTGAACATATTTCAAAAGTAATTGTTTTAGATCCAAATGAAAACTGTTCTGCAGCATTAGTTGGCGCAGAACAAATAGTTGGAGATTTCAAAGATAAAGATGCAATCATCAAATTATCAAAAAAAGTGGATATTATTACATACGAAATCGAATCAGGGGACAGTGATGTTTTAAAATCTGTTGAAAATAATGCTGAAATCAATCCATCACCTGAAACTTTGAAAATTATTCAAGACAAATTTTTACAAAAAACATTTTTACAAAATAACAATATACCGGTTCCGGAATTTATCAAAGTAGAAACTATTGAAGAAGTAAAAGAAGGTTTAAAAAAATTTGGTTATCCAGCGTTGTTAAAAGCTAGAAGAGATGCTTATGATGGAAAAGGGAATTTTAAAATTGATTCAGAGAATGAAATTCAAACAGCATATGATTATTTTAAGGGTCAAAAACTCATGTTGGAAAAATTTATTCCGTTCAAAATGGAAGTTTCAGTAATTGCTTCAAGAAACACTAAAGGTGAAATTAAGACTTATCCGTTGGTTGAAAATATACATGAAAAAAATATTTTACGTGAAACAATTGCACCTGCAAGAACATCAAATGAAGTATCAAATAAAGCTGAAAAAATTGCCAGTGATACAATGGATGTTTTGAAGGGTGCGGGTGTTTTTGGGATTGAAATGTTTGTTACACAAGATGATGAAATAGTAATTAACGAAATTGCACCTAGAGTCCATAATTCAGGTCACCACACATTACAATCAAGTAAAACATCTCAATTTGAGCAACATTTACGTGCAATTTTAGGATTAGAGTTAGGAAGTACAGAATTAAATCACAGTACAATCATGTACAATATTTTAGGAAATTTAGATTTTCAAGGAGAATATAAAAAAATAGAATTTTCCGAGAAAAACACTTTTCTAAAAATGTATGAAAAGAAAATTTCTAAACCTCTAAGAAAATTAGGCCATCTAAACATTGTTGGAACTAATAAACAATCAATTGATGAATTGTTAGTACACCTAGAAAAAATCAAGATCAATGTAAAAGTGGAATCAATATAATTGGTTTAAATATTGTAAAATTTTAATTTAAACATGGCATTAAAAGCAGCAATTGCAATTACTGGGATATCAATTGCATTGTTGGCGCTATATGGTGCTGATGTTGCAGTTACTATGGGAAGTTCTAACAATGAAGGATTTTTGCCATTGGATGATATGCAACGAGGTATGGGATTAGGCGGTCCAGCAATTATTTTACCAATTATTGCATTTTTCATTGCCCTAAAAGAAAAATCAAAGGGATTAGGAGGATTAATCATTATTTCAGGAATTTTGATTCTAATTGGAGGTCTTGCAATGGTGGGAACACCTGCACCAGAAGGAGTAGAAAGAAATCCATTAATGTTATTTGCACCTGCAATAATTCAACTTGCGTTAGGTGCAATTAAAATAGTAAAATCTTAAAAGAACGCATAATGCCAATTTGCACAAAGTGTAGTAATGATGTCAAAAAAGTTTACGATTGTGATCATACAAAATTTGAAGATTATTGTGTAGAATGCTATACAGAACTACATTATTACATCACAGAAAACAATAAGGATGAAGATGTTAACTGCTAGAGAAATTGCAATTTATGCATTAGGTAAAACTGAAGGAGTTAATTCACTAGCAGAAACCCTTGGAAAAGGAATGGATGATAAAAAATACATTGAATCATGGAATAAAACATTGAAATTATTAGGTATTGAGATGCCTTTAGAAAAGTTAGAGACAATCTATAATGAGTTTGCAGAAAGAATGGATGAAATTGTTGACAATTCGGAAATTGATAAAATTAGCAAAAAATGAGAGAAATTTGATATAGTTGATAAGTGAGAATCAGATATTGAAGGCAATTATTTTAGCAGGTGGTAGAGGTAAAAGATTAAAACCAATAACCGATTACGTTCCAAAACCATTAGTCCCAATAAAAAATATTCCAATTATTGAATGGCAAATAAAATATCTTAAACAATTCGGCATTAAAGAAGTGATTATTTGTACGGGTTACAAAACAAATATGATTGAAAGTCATTTAAAGATGAAAGATTTAGGAATGAAAATTAAATTTTCTATAGAAAAAACACCTCTTGGAACAGGTGGAGCAATAAAAAAAGCAGCAAAACAAATCAACGAAAAATCTTTTTTTGTAATAAATGGAGATACGATAACAAATATTGATTTACGAAAATTAACAAATAAAAAAAATGCTATTGCTGCAATTGAATTAAGAACAAAGTATGGGATTTTAGAAACAGATTCAGAAAAAATAATTAACTTCAAAGAAAAAAAAGAAATTCCAAACACATGGATGAATGCAGGGATTTATTATTTGCAAAAACAAATTCTAAAAGAATTACCAACTAAAGGAGACATAGAAAAAACAGTTTTTCCAAATTATGCAAAAAAAGGATTACTGGAAACAATAAAATTCAAAAATGTAAAATGGTATTCTGTAGATTCCTTTAAAGATATTGAAGAATGTTCATTAACAGTAAATAAAATAATCAAATAGAAAAATGATTTTATGCACCAGTACGATGTAATGTAACCATCATGTAAGCAACTTCTTCTACAAATAATTCATCATCACTTGCAGAAGCATATTTTGTTGCATTTTTCCAAAATTTTTCATTTTTATCAGAGCTTTCAATTACTTGTTCTGCCAATACTTATCATCAATAATTAATGGGATAATAGATAGCCTCAATCAAAATTAACCTATTGCTATAAAACAGATACACTAGAATATCCATTACTTGTAATCATTTCATGCGTATTGGGTGCAGTTTAGGCTCGCTATTATCAGTAAATGAAGTTCTTGAATGCTCAAAAATATTATCAAATTCAAAAATTGACTCCATATGGATTCCTGAAACATGGGGAATGGAAAATTTTTCTACAATGACAGCAGTTGCAAGTAGAACAAAAAATCAGAAAATTGGGTCTTCAATTATTAACATCTATTCTAGAAGTCCATCAACTATTTCGATGGGTGCAGCAACAACAGATATTTTATCAGATGGGAGATTAATTTTAGGATTAGGTACAAGTAGCATACCAATAATAGAAGATTTCCATGGGGATAAATTCACTAATCCTGTTCAGAGAATGAGAGAATATGTCGAAATTATTCGATTAGCATTAACCAAAAAACAGATTAATTATTCTGGAAAAATTTTTAATCTAAATAATTTTACGTTACTAATTGAACCAAAAAGAACAATACTTCCAATTTATCTTGCAGCAATTAATGAAAAAATGGTAAATTTGACGTGGGAAATTGCAGATGGTGTGATTTTCTATTTGCGACCATTAGAAGAAATGAAACAAACTATTTCAAAAATGCAATCAAAAAATAAAATAGATGTAGCATGTCAGATCATAACCTGTGTATCGTTAGATTCAGAAAGTGCAATACAAAGAGCAAAAAAAACACTTGCATTTTATATTTCAGTTGGAGATATTTACAGAGAATTTCTAGCAGAAAATGGATTTAAAAATGAAACAAAGAATATTTTTGAAGAATTTAAAAAATCAGGATTTAAATCAAATCATGAACTTGTTACAGATTCGATGTTAAATTCTCTTTGTATTGCAGGGACATCAGATGAATCAAAATCACAATTACAAAAATTTAGAGAAGTAGGTATAGATTTACCCATAATTCAGTTTAACCCAATTGAAGATACTAAAAAATCATTTGCACTATTAAATAAGACATTTTTTGAGGATTAAAAATGAATAAAGTTGGAATAGCAGGTTATGGAATTACGCCATTTACTAAAGAAGATCAAAAAATTGAATCTATTTTACATAAATCAGCCAACAGTCTTTTTAAAAATAATCAAGAAATTGATAAAAATCAAATTGATGCAGTTCTTGTCTCAACAAATAATGATTCAAAATATCTATCCCCAATACTGTCAGAAATGGTAGGAATTCAGCCAAAAATAGCTCACACCATAGAAAGTTTGTGTAATTCAGGTACAAATTCAATCGTTTCAGCATTTTCTTACATTTCATCAGGTCTTGCAGACATGGTTCTTGTTTCAGGTGCAGAAAGATTTGATAGTCCAGGTCAGATACTTGAATGGGATAATTCCAGAGGGGAATTCAAACATCCAATATTTTGGGCATCAATTTTTTCAAAATCGTATAAACGAGAATTTGGAGTGTCAAATGAAGATTTAGCAGTTGTATCAGTTAAAAATCACAAGCATGCACAAAAAAATCCTAATGCTTTATCCAAAAAAACATACACTGTAGAAGATGTAATTAATTCTAAAAAATTAACTGATGATCTAAGATTATTAGATTGTTCAAGACCATGTACAGGAGGAGCATCAATTCTTTTAGCATCAGAAGAAATGTCTAAAAAAATTTCTGATGAACCAATATGGATAAGTGGAATTGGACAAAAAACGACATCGGCAGGATTTACAAAAAATGAATCACTATTTTCAATGAATTCAACTAAAATTGCAAGTGAATCTGCATTAAAAATGGCAAATCAAAATATTAAGCAAATTGATGTTGCTGAAATTCATGATGCATTTTCTGTATGCGAACCAATGGCATTAGAAGCTTTAGGATTTTCCAAACCAGGTGAAGGAATAAATTTAATAAAAAAATTACATGAGACAAATGATTTTAAAATAAATTCGCGTGGAGGATTAATTGGTTGCGGACATCCATTAGGAGCTACTGGAATTTCTCAAACTATTGAAATTGTACAACAATTACAACAAACCGCAAAAGGTAGACAAGTAGATGAACCAAAAATAGGATTAGTACACAATATGTCTGCTGCTGCAACATCATCAACTGTTTTGGTTTTAGAAAAATGAATTTTGAAGAGGAATTAAGGAAAGGTAAATTCACTATTCCAGAATGTTTGTCATGTAAAAAAATTATTTGGCCTCCCACTGAGTTTTGTGATGTTTGTAATTCTGAAACACACCTAAAAACAGGGCAATTTACAGGTAAAATCATAGAATTTTCGAAACAAAATGAAGAATATTTCTGCATAGTTGAATTTGCAGATTCTTTTAGATTAATGGCTAAAATGAAATCGAACCCAAAAAAAGGCCAAATCGTAAAAATTTCAGAATGTGGAATATACAAAGAGAATTATTTTTTTCACATTATTTGAATTTTGTAAAAATATATGGTGTTTCCATATCTTGATCAAAGGTCCATATTGTAGGTAAGGAAACAGTTTCCTTAACATCTAATTGGAATCTATTAATCAACGAATTCCAACCTCCATCAGGTAAATTTCCAGATAATTGTCTTTTTGAATTAGTTCCTGCAAATACAATTCCTGTGTTTTCTTTTAAATTATTTATTGACTTAATTTTTTCAATTATACCTGATGCCAAAACATCTCCACCCATTTGGGCAAGACCTCCAATAAAAAAAGCAGGGGTATTCAATTGTAATTTAGAATAATCAAATTCTAATGCATCCGCACATTTTGGATTAAAATTTTCATTTGTTTGTAAAGAGATAGTTTTTTGTAAATCTACTAAAACATCATCAATTTCTATGCTGTAAGAATTTAATCCTAAAAAGTTCCCACAGTATGCAATTCGGCCATCTCCAGAACCAATGTCAATAAGTTCTGAATAATCAAATTGTTTTGCGATAAAAGCCATGATGTATGCAGACATTATCCATGTTGGGTAAAATGGTTGACAGCTAGAACCATGTTTGATACTATTTAACCAATAATCATTTATGTCACCTTCATAGACCATACAAGGAATTCCAGAAATGTTTTCTTCATATGAATTAAAATAAATTGGATTTTTTTGAGCAAATATATGCAATTTTTGTAAATGTTGTTCGTTTATTGGGAATTTCTTTGAACTGTGTAAAGGGAGTATTTCTTGAATATGAGCATTACCAGTATAATTTTTTGAAAAAGTTCGTTTAATTTCAACTAAATTATTCACTAATTCAGCAATCATGAAATTTCTAAAATGTTGGGTATGATAAACTCATTGTAATTGCTTCTAATTCTTTGATAAAAGTTGTGAAATTTCTTGTTGAATTTTATCTAATTCACTAATTGTGTTTTTTTCTAATTCTTTAATTTGTTTAATTTCTTGTTCAGTTGGTTCCATCATTAATTCAAAACTAAGATGTTTTAAAATATTGAGATACGAATCTCGTTTTTCAAACAATTTTTCAACGTCAAATTCAGACATGATAAATCGTCGGTTTTTCAAGTATATAGTTTAGACTTGATTTGATTTTTTTCAGAATTTTCAAAATATCATTTTGTATGACAGAAATTGTAGATTTATTTGAGTTATTATGTAATTACCAAGATTACTAAATCTAAAGTAACAAAAAATGCTCATGACTAGCAAACTTAAAGCAATTACAATTACAAAACAAAGGATTTCAACAAAAACATCAAATCATCAGAATGCAGCTAAAACACGTAGACAAAGAGGATATCATTGGGAAGATACCATTGTAAAAAGATTCAAAAAAACTCAAAGTTGGAAGGCATTTAGATTAGGTTCTCCAAGTATTGCATTACCAGACATATTAGCTGTAAATACAGAAAAAAGTACAATTTTTACTATTGAGGCTAAATCTGGAACAAGTACATCACTTCCAGTTCCGGCAGATCAAATTGAACGATGTTTGGAATGGATAAAAACACTAGATATTTACAAAAATAAACAAGTTCTTTTAGCATTCAAATTTTTATCAAAAAAACGCATTGATATTGGAACATATGAAAATCGAGAACTAAGAGAATTTTTTAAAATTTGGGATGAAACATTAGAAATTACTGATTGTGTTTGTACATATGATGGAAAAATATATTCAAAAATCAATGGAAAGAGAAAAGAATTATTTTTAAAAGAATGTAAAATGCCATTTAAGACCAAACAAAGAACTAGTGCCTAACTTTATTCTAATTTCAAATCATTATTAAGGATAAATCACAAAGATATTGTATGTCTGAGGAAAATTCAAAAGATGAAGGAATTGAATCTACATCTGAATCGTTACTAGAAACCGTCTCTGATGCAGAAGTGGATTCAAGAATAAGTTTTGAAGAATTTACTGATGAAAGAGCGTTAATCAGTCGTGATGCATTTGGCAAAAAACAAATGAAAATTAAAATTTTAGAGGTGTCTGATGAAAATCCAGTAATGAAATGGAAATTCGGTGATCGTGTAAAAGTTACAAAAATCCTAATTACAATCAAACATTTAACTACGCAAGAAGTCGAAGAAGCTGAATTTGATATTGAAGAAATTGAAAGGGAGTTGTCTGAAAAAAGACACTACACTTCAACGAACAGGTGGATCCCTACAGAAGATATTAAAAATGGTTATGTAGTAGGTTCCAAGCACACTAGATTAATCAGTGATGCTGCAGCATTAGATTATATTGTATTTTAATTAACAATACAAATTTTGAATTTAAACTGAAAAACATTATAAACATCCCAATTTGAAAATCATTATGAGTTCAAAAGAATTTGATGTTAATGGAACTGATTATACAATTACAATTACTGAACAGGTTATTAGCCACGTTAACAATTTAAAAAATCTATACAATGCAGCATATGAAGATCCTGAAAGCTTTGAAGATGTTAGTTCAGAAATTTCCAGTACAATTACAGATATTGCCAGCACCGTAGAACCAGAAGTAGAAGATAGTGATCTTGACGGATTGATTCAAGAGGTAATTAAAGCAGTTGACAACAAGGCTGCAGAAATTGAAAAAGAGCTATCAGCTAAAGAAAAACCTGGAAAAAAATCAAAATCAAAAAAATAATTTCAAATTGACCTTAAAATCACATTAAATTAAGGTAAGGGATAAATTCTAAAAAAAAATACACTACTAGAGATATGTCTAAAAGTTGTGAATGTGGAATATGTGATCATCATTATGAATCTGAATGTATTGAAAAAGAATGCAAATGCTGCTTGAATTTTCATGAGCGATCAGGTCCAAAAAGAAAATAATTATTGATTAAAGCAAGTGCATTTTTTTGAGAAATGCTTAGAACAACCTATCAAACGATGATCTATACATCCACATAAAATACATTTTTTTTGTTTAGTCATAAATTATTTATCAATTCTTTAACATTATTCATCATATTATTGTTTTTTAGAGATTCTAAAATTTTTAATCTCATATTTTTAATACGATTGACATCATTTGAGTACAATGGAGCCATAGTTTGTATTTCTTTTTCAAATGAATAATTTATCAAATAATCAGAAAATTTTTTTTTTGTAATTTTAAAATCAGCTAAAGGGATTTTTTCAAGATCGATTTTTCTTGATACGACTTTTAAGAAACCGTTAATTTTTAACATTTCTTTTTCGATTTTAGCTAGATCACCTGGTTTATCTTCTATATTCTCAAGAATCTCATATGAATCAACAACATGGTTTAGAATATTTTTTAGATATTCAACATAAGTAACCATAACATTTCAATAAATTACATCAATCTAAAGTTTAGGAAATTAACTTTTCTTGTGTAATTAGTTCACGTTTGCTTTAAATTATTAGTTATTATCAACAATTACACATGAAAGATGATGCTTATCTAAAATGTATAAATCCAAAATGTGGTTTAGAATACCCAATTTCAAGCACAAATGTTCAATGTGAGAAAGGACATGTTTTAGATGTAAAATATAACAAAAAGCCTCTAACAAAATTAAAGGAAACATTTTACGAAAGAAGGAATTCAAAAGGAAGTATTTTTAATGAAAGTGGAATTTGGAGATTTCGAGAATTATTAAATTTTTGTCAAATTGATACAGAAAGTTTAGAAGAATGCTCAAAATTTCTAGTGTCTTTAGATGGAGCAGAGGGAAGACAATCAAAACCATATCAAATGTCAAAGGCTGCAGAATTTTTAGAAATAGATAAGGAAGGATTGTGGCTACAGCCAGAAGGATACAATCCGAGTGGTTCGTTTAAAGACAATGGAATGGTAACTGCCGTAACCCATGCTAAACTAGTTGGTGCTAAAAAAATCGTTTGTGCATCAACAGGCAATACATCAGCTTCAGCTGGAATGTTTGCTGCAAATGAAGGTATAGATTGTGATGTATACATCCCAGCTGGACAAATAGCACCAGGAAAACTTAGTCAAGCATATCAATTTGGAGCTCAAATTGTACAAGTAGAAGGGAATTTTGACGATGCATTAAAGCAATCATTAGATGATGCAAAAAATCATAATGGTTACACAGTAAATTCTGTAAATCCATTTAGAATAGAAGGACAGAAAACAATTCCTTTTAGAGCATTGGAATATTTGAATTGGGATGTTCCAGATTGGATTGTATATCCAGGAGGAGCGTTAGGAAATACATCAAGTTGTGGAAAAGCATTAATGGAATTATACGAGTGGGGTTGGATAAAAAAAATTCCAAGAATTGCAGTAATTAATTCAGAGGGTGCAAGTACATTATCTGATTTGTATAATGGAAAATTTGAGGAAGAACAATTGAGATGGAATAACGGAGAACCTAACACAGAGTTAATTTCAAAATATTATGATTATTTGGATAAAGAAGGCATTAAACCAAAAACTAAAGCAACTGCAATACAAATTGGAAGACCTGCAAATATTTTGAAAGGGTTAAGAGCATTAGAATTTACAAACGGTGTTGTTACTACAGTAACTGATTCAGAAATGTTAGATGGGATGTCAGTTGTTGGTCTGAATGGATTTGACTGTGAAATGGCATCAGGAGCATCAGTTGCAGGAATTAAAAAATTAATGAATGAAGAAATCATAAAAAAAGATGATGTAGTTGTTGGGATTCTTACAGGTAGACAAAAAGATGCAATGATTCCAGTGGATTATCATAATAATTCAGAAAACACATTTGCAAATCCACCAAAAAATTAGCCTTAATTTTAGGCTTAAAAAATAAAAAAAGATGAAGAGTTTAAATCCATCAAATGTTAAAGTAGTTTACCAAAAGATGGTGCAAAAAAACTAAATGTATAGTGAAATTTCTAAGAAATTTTCAAGGAGAGAATTATGGTAGATTTGTGGATTGAGATAGCTGCTCTATCTACTTTGATTGGCCTATCCGGATTTTTCAGTGGGCTAGAAGTTGCATTAGTTGGTGTAAGAAAATCAAAAGTAGTTCAATTATTGAATGAAGGTAAAAAGGGTTCAAAAGCATTACACAAATTAAAAACTAATCCTAGTTGGATGATGTCAAGTGTAAATCTTGGAAACAATTTAGTAAATGTTGGTGCATCTGCTTTAGCAACAAGTGTTGCAATCAGATTATTTGGCAATGATGGATTAGCTATTGCAGTTGGAATAATGACATTTTTAATTTTAATTTTTGGCGAAATAACTCCAAAAACATATTGTAATGCTAATTCAACAAAAGTTGCATTAAGATATGCACCAATATTGCTTGGATTTAGTTATATTTTCTATCCTCTAGTAAAATTCTTTGAAATCATTACAAAAGGTGTTGTTAAAATGACTGGAAGTAGTTATTCACCACCACCGATTACAGAAGATGAAATTAAAGGAGTAATTGATCAAGGTTTAGCAGAAAAAGCATTGGAAAAAGAAGAAAGGGAGTTAGTTCATGGTGCATTAAATTTTGATGATACAGTAATTCGTTCAGTTATGACTCCAAGAACAAAGATGTTCACATTAAATTCAAAAATGTTACTTTTTGAAGCATTACCACAAATAAACCAAAGCGGTCATTCAAGGATCCCAATATTTGGAGATAGTCGTGACGATATAGTGGGTTTTATTCATGTTAGGGATGTCTTGAAAGAGTTAGAAAAAGAAAATGAAGTAGTTAGTTTAGAGCAAATTGCACGAAAACCAGTATTTGCATCTCAAGAAAAAATGGTGAGTTCTCTTTTAAAAGAAATGAAAGGTAGAAAAACACACATGGCGATAGTTGTGGATGAGCATGGAGGAGTTGAAGGATTAGTAACATTAGAGGATCTTTTAGAGGAAATTGTTGGTGAGATTGAAGATGAAACAGATCTTACTAGACAAAAAGGATATGAAAGAATTGATCAAGATACAATAATTACAAACGGAGACATTGAAATTGATATAATTAACGAACTTTTTGCAAAAAAAATTCCAGAGGGGGATGATTATGCATCCCTTAACGGATTGCTTCATGAAAGATTACAAGATATTCCTCAAGAAGGAGACAAGGTAGAGATAGAAGAATTAAGAATTATTGTGGAAAAAGTATCAAAAAATATTCCACAAAAAATTAGAATTGAAAAAATAAAAAATAACGATTAGATCAAAATCATAGAGCTTCTGGGCCTATTGTATTATTTGCGACATCAATTAAATTGTCAATTGAAGTTACAATAATTTTTCCAGCATTAGTACTATTTTTAATTGCTTGAACAATTGTTTCTACATTATTATCTTCAGCAAGTATTGCAATTACTTTATTTTCTCCAAATGCAGGATAGTATAACCAATGCCCTAACTGATTTGGTTCATTTTGGTTTTTACCACGCCCAGAAGCATTAAAAACAGTTAGCCCAGAAACGTTTACATTTTTTAATGATTTGTCTACTGCATCCAAACTTTTTTCAGGAATAATTGCATCTATTCTTTTCATGGAATATACATGTAAAATTAATATTTAAAATGGCAACTAAATAATCAAATTCAAAACTCAGTTTTGAGAATGCAAATATAATTATTTTTTACCAAAATGTTCTTGCAATTTTTGTTTCTTTTCTTTCATATGAAAAATAGATTCAGTATGTGCAAATGCATCTTCATATGATTTATCAAACAACATTGCTTGAAGTAACATGTGATTCTCAGGTATTACTATTCCTGTTTGATCATCAGAGTACATCATTTGAACAGTGTCGCCAATTGAGGTAGTCATGTTTGCATGAATGTGAATCATGTTTGTATCTGTAAAATTAAATCCCATGTTTTGTGCATAATCACGAACATCTTGTGTGCCTTTTGCAGTCCACAATGTTGCTACTCCAAATTCGTTAGTAAACAATTCATGAATTTCAGATGGTTTTGGCGCAGTATTTTTAAATCTGATATCCATTATGTGCAAGTGCATTTGTCTAGTAGGCACTTTTATTGCACGAACATAAAGCGGAGCATCTTTTCCAAAATACAATTTAACATCATCTCCATGATGAGGTTTTTCAGTCATTTCAATTGTATCTGAAACGTTTTTTTCAGTTTGTTCAATATCTGCCCATCTTCTAACCAAAGTTACATCAAATCTAATCAGGTCATTACCAAATTTTTCCCGTAATGGTTCTAATATTCTCCCCATACCAGTTACATTACAACTTCCTTGCATTACATGATTTTTACCTGATACAAGATCATAATTTGAACGAGAATTAAACAACAAATTAGAAACAGATTGTTCGCCAACTGCAGATTCCCCACCTTGATAAATTGCAGGTATATTTTTTGGCTCATATAGATTTTTTTTATTTTTATATCCATGTCCACCTGGTGCTGCATCAATTACAAGATCACATTCATCGAGAGCAGATTCAATAGTTCCTGAAATTTTATAATTTGAAAAATCGTTTAATTTTTGTTCAGGCACATACACATTCAAACCACGAGATATGGCTATTGCAACTTTTTCATCAGGGGAGTACTTTCCAATCCCCGTTACACTGATTTCAGGATCATCTTTTAGGAAGGAAGTGATTCTGCTGCCAATTGAACCATAGCCGTTAATGAATATTTTTTTCATATTATCTCTTCAATTATCTTAATTATTAACTAATTGAACAAAAGATTATTCAGTTATACAACCAGAGATGTTTGTTTTCTGTTGATTTTAGTGAGTATCATACATCATTCACAACAACAATCAGAATATTTTGATAAGCATGATTCTATTAACTTGTAAGTTATTTGATGTAGATATATCGTGAATTTAGGCATTAATTTATAATTTTTTTTAGAGTTAATAGAACTGATTTAAAAATCAATTTTTTCATAGTTTTTTTATTTTATTAAAATTTAGAGATGCAAAACAAGTCAAGATTACAAAGGAACATGAAAAGAAAGGGGATTTGAACCGAACTGGAATTCATGGTAATCTAGACAAACTTTAAATTCAAAATTTTAAAAAAAACGTCGTGAAAAAATCCATACTGGGAGTAATAATTATTGGAATATCCGTTGTTGTATTTTATGGCTTAATGCCATTGTTGCTGTATATGTAATTTTCAACACTGATCGCCAACAAAATTGATCAAAATCCTGATTACATCACCTCACATAATCAATACTCTATGACTTGCAAGCAAGGTTTTGTTCATAATTATACCTGGTATGAGATACTATCAAAAACTATGTGCATTCATTGTGGTGTGGAAAAGCAATAACTGATTTTGATTCATTCAGACAAGCATACAAGCTATGCCAAATAGGAGAATGGTCTTCAGCTTTGAAGGTCTATGAGAAAATATTAAAAAAAGACCCAGATGATGCATATCTTTGGCATACCATTGGAGACATACATGAGATACTTGAAAACTATAAGGTATCTGCAATGTGTTTTGATAAGGCAAAGTCATTAGGATATGGAGTAGATGTAGAACATATGTTACATCAAAAAATGTGATTTCTAAACATTATAAAAAATTAATCAGATAAAACAGAGGATTTTTCATTTTCCTCATTTTTCTTTTTATTGAATTTGTTGTAACCTTCTTTGTTGTAACCTTCTTTGTCGTATCCTAGATGATCATATTTTAATTTGTCATATCCATTATGATCGTACCCATTTTCATCATATCCTTCTAAATCGAATCCGTTTTTGTTATACCCGTTTTCATCATATCCATCATGATCATACCCATATTCAGTATACCCGTTTTTGTTATACCCATCAATATTGTAGCCCTTTTTGTTGAATCCTTCTAAATCGAATCCGTTTTTGTTATACCCGTTTTTGTTGAATCCTTCTAAATCGAATCCGTTTTTGTTATACCCATCAACGTTGTATCCATCTTTATTGTATCCCTTTTTGTTATATCCGTCATCATCAAAAGTTGTTTTTGTATGAATGTGAGTTCCATCAAGAGAAAAACCACGATTATCAAATCCATCTTTATTGTATCCGTTTTTGTTATACCCGTTTTTGTTATACCCGTTTTCATCATAACCCTTGTAATCGAATCCGTTTTCATTAAATCCATCTTTGTATCCTTTTTTATCAAATCCATTTTTGTCGTATCCTTTTTTATCAAATCCATTTTTGTCGTATCCTTTTTTATCAAATCCATTTTTGTCGTATCCTTTTTTATCAAATCCATTTTTGTCGTATCCGTCTAGATCATACCCATACTTGTCAAATGTTTTAGAAAATTTATCAAATAGCCCCATTACAAAATATCATAATTACAATTAGATAAAATTGTCTTCGATTGCCAAAGATTTGAAATGATGCTCCTATACTCATTCTAAAAGACTAAATGTACTTTAAAAAATTGTTAATTATTGATTCACGCCCCATCTCTTGTAATAGGTGCCATAATTGCATCAATTACAATAATTGTAGTAATGATTGGAATCAATGATTCATTTAACAAAGAAATTCTCTCTCTTGAACCCACACCAGAAATAGAAGATAAGAATCTGGAAAAAATTACTATGGAAACGTTTGTATCAAATGGTTCGCCAATCTTGGGCAATCCTAATGCTTCAATTACACTAGTTGAGTTTGGAGATTATCAATGTCATTATTGCAATGTTTTTTTCCATACTATTGAAAATGACATAATTACAGACTATGTTGAAACAGGAAAAGTAAAGATGATTTTTAAAGATTACAACATAATTGGAGCAGATTCAATTAGTGCATCACATGGAACGCATTGTGCTAGTGATCAAGGCCTTTTTTGGGAATATCACGATATTTTATATTCTAACTGGACAGGTGAAAACAACGGATGGGCATCACCAGAAAATCTTGTTGCATATGCTGAAGAAATCAATTTAGAATTAGATATATGGACTCAATGCATGAATGAAAAACCTTTTGCAAAGAAAATTCTTACAAGTAATGAAGATGCAAAAAAATTACAGTTAACAGGTACGCCTGCATTTTTTGTGATTAATTCAGAAGGGCAAGTTTCAAAACTTTTTGGAGCACAGCCATTTGAAGTATTCAAAAAAATATTTGATGATGAATTAGAATAATTGCGATCAAAGGCACAAATATCAAAAAATATTGCAAAAAAATCATTCCTAGTTAGCTAGAATTTACAACAAATACTTAATTACTCACTAGAAAACGAAGCTTATGACAGCTGGTATTGATGATGTAGCAATCTATATTCCTAGATTATATCTAGATGCAGCAGATTTTGCAAGCGCTAGAGGACTAGATCCTGTAAAATTACAAAAAGGATTAGGAGTATCACAAATGGCAATAGTTGATGCCAACCAGGATCCTGCATGTCTGGCTGCAAATGCATGTTTACGAATTATGGAAAAAAATAATTTGTCTCCAGATGACATTGGCAGATTATACATTTCTACAGAATCTGCATTTGATGAATCAAAGGCAATGAATTCCTACGTTATTGGAATGTTAGAGCAAGTTTACGGTCAAGGTTCATTTGAACACTGTGGAGGGGTTGAAACAAAATTTGCATGTGTTAGTGGATCTTATGCACTATATGATAATACTAATTGGATTAGAGCAGGAGAAGCAGAAGGTAAGAGTGCTCTAGTGGTTGTTTCAGATATTGCAAAATATGATATGGGTTCTAGTGGAGAAATGACCCAAGGAGCAGGTTCAGTTGTAATGTTACTAAATGATAACCCAAGACTATTGGAATTTGATCCCAGAGTAACATCTACATCAATTAAAGATGAATATGATTTTTACAGACCGTTTGGAAAGGAAACCCCAATTGTACATGGACAATATTCAAATTTACTATACATGATTCAAGTAAGAAAAGCATTAGAAGCATACAAGAAAAAAGTCATTTCAACAAAATTAATTGAAATGAAAGAAGATGAAACAATTTTGGATCATATGGATTACATCAACATGCACTTGCCATATAGTAACATGGGAAAGAAAGCATTAGCATATTTAGTTAGACATGAATGGCGCCAACTTCCAAGATGGAAAAAAATCTTGGAACAAATTGGGATGGAAGAACCAATTCCAAAAGATCCTCGAGGTACAATTGAATCAGTTTTAGGCGATGAAGAGTTTATGGCAAAAGATCATGAATTTACAAAAATGTTTACAAAAACACAAGATTATCAAGATGTCTATGAATCAAAACTTTCTAGTTCACTTATTGCATCTACAATGATTGGTAATTTGTATACAGCATCACTATACTTAGGTTTTAGAAGTAGTTTAGAATTTGAATATCAAAAAGGAGTAGATTTGGAAGGTAAAAGAATAGGATTCGGTTCTTATGGTAGTGGAAGCAGTGCAATGGTTTTCAGTGGATTAGTACAACCAGATTATAAAGAAATTGTTAAGAGTATGAATCTTGAAGCAGAGATCGGACCAAGAAGAAGATTAACTTGGAATGAATATGAGGAATTACATGAGAACAAATTAACTCCAGAAGAATCCAAAATGCATACCAAAAAAGAATTTGTTTTAGTTGATGTAAAAACTGAGACTGAATCAAGAGGGGAAAGACGTTATGTCTTTACAGACTAATCAACATCGTTGAACAAAGATTAGATTACTAGTTCATTCTAAAGTTGAACCAGTTATTTTTAATACATTTAGAAAGAAACAACACTAATGTCTGAACAAAAATTAAGATCATGTAGAGAATCAGTAAAAAAATGTGTTATGAAAAAACCAATAACATTTATGAAATTAGTTTCTGAAACACATTGTGCATCAGAAACAGTCGAAAAATATCTCTCAGAATTTCTCAAAGAAACTACAATTAAGCAAAAAAAAGGCAAATTCAGAATAGTGTATTCGCCAAAAATAGACAAAGAAATTGTCGAATTTTATGAATTATTGTTAAATCCAACAACAAAGGCAATAGTAATTGTTTTACTCAAATCAGAGAAACCATTATCACAAATTGAGTTAGTTTCAATTACTGAAAAATCAAATCCATCAATATCTCGTGGACTAAAATTGTTATTAAATAAAAAAATTATTGAAAGACGATACCATGCACCTTACTCTACATATAAAATTCACGATAAACAAACAATATTTGAGAAATTGAAAAAAACATATCCTGAAATTGATTATGATTTTAATAAATTTGAATTGTGTTATCCACAACCAAAAATTTTTCTAGATATTCATCATTAATTTCAAAACCGATGAATTAATCTAGGAATAGTAATTAAGAAAAATATTGAAATCAATATTCATTACAGGAACTGATACTGATGTTGGAAAAACATACATCACATCTGGATTAGCAATCACTTTACAAAAAATGGGTATTGATGTAGGCGTAATGAAACCATTTGCTGCGGGAGTAAAACAAAAAAAAGGATTCAAATCAGAAGATGTGGAAATTTTATCAAACTCATCCAAAGTAGATGATCCTGAAGAATTACTGAATCCACAATTTTTCCCCATCTCTGCATCACCCTATACGGCTTGGAAAAAATTAAAAATCAAACCAAAAATTCAACTAGTTATTTCTAGTTTTAAAAAATTATCAAAAAAACATGAAATATTATTGATAGAGGGAATGGGCGGAGTTATGACTCCAATTCTCAAAAATTATTTTGTAACAGATTTGATTAAAGATATGAGAATCCCTACAATCATAGTAACACGTAGTAAAATTGGTACAGTAAACCACACAATTATGACAGTAAAGATGTGTCAAAAATATAAAATTCCAATTAAAGGCATCATAATTAATAATTTTGATAAAGGGTATCCCATTGATCAATTAAAAAAAGATTTGGAAAGTTTAACAGGAATCAAGGTTTTGGGTTCAATTCCATTCATTAAAGATATGAGTGATAAATCATTATACAGGATTTTTAAAAAAAACATAGATATGAAGTTACTTTTAAAATAATTTTAAATTCTCAAAATTTTAAATTTATTTGATTTACCTACATTTGAGAATTGTGCAATATCAAATATTATTTTTGAAAAGGAATTCTTCTCTTTAGATAAAACAAATGATTTACAATCAATAGGAATATCTTCAGATAAAACAACCCAAATATTTTCACTTATTGGTTGTACAGACTT
>DASCQR010000015.1:0-2512 GCA_036013185.1 Candidatus Nitrosopumilus sp.
AAAAATCAATAAATGGTGCAGTTACCGGGATTTGAACCCGGGTCACGTACTTGGCAAGCACGAGTACTAACCAGACTGTACTATAACTGCAACAATTCAAAGGGTTGAATTTGCAGATTTAAGCGTTTTTAAGCTTTCAATGTGGTAGTAATACATGGATGAAGTTCTTTTAAAGAAAATTGAACAAAAAATTCATGAAAGTATTTCAAACAAAAATGATCTTAAAGAATTAATTACTTCTCTTTCATCTATTGATGATTCTAAATCTTTTGCAATGGGTCTTATTGTAGGTAGATTATACAATACTTTTTTTTATCAAAGTAAAAGAATTTTAAAAAGAGAACCTACAAAGCAAGAATTTGAAGATTTTTTAAAATTTATTGAAAATAAGAAATCTGATTTAGAGAATTTATGGTGATGGTTTGTTCCATTCAATCACTTTGATTGTTGGTGTTCCTGGTAACTTGACACATGCTCCATGAAGTGCTTTTTTAGCTGCGTTAAGATGTGTTTCTCCACTAACATATAATTCCATAATGCATTGACCTTGTCTTACTCTTGCACCCAAACTGGTTGCTTTTCCCCATGATCTTCGCATTCCTTCTGAAACTCTGTCTGCACCTGCTGTTGCAATTTGTTTATTTTCTCTAAGGAGATTGTGTGGATAAATTCTTAGTCTTGAATAGTAACCTGTTTCACCAGTTGTTTTTTCTAGTGTTTTGTTTGCTGCCAATCTAGTAGATTCTATGGCCATATGTCTAATTTGAAGTCGCTCATTTATCAATAATTGAACACAATATTCATACGTATTTCTTTTACCACCTTGAAATTTTGCAATTTTAATTTGTGGTTTTCCTTTGATGTATTCTTTTCTAGTGAATACTTGTCCTGTTCCATCCCTATAATTTGCACCATGCATGATAATCTCAATTCGGAATGCCCATATTTTAACGGTTAGTAACTATCTGCTCGTATTTCCAATGCTTATATGGAAATCTTCTATTTTTCTCTTCATAATGGATGAAACGATTGAAGTTCATGGTGATTTAGTCTTAGATAAAGTAAAAATTTCTAATAAGAATATGATCCATGATCTTGAACAAAAAGGATTTGGAGAAATTGAGAGCGGAAAATTATTTTTAAAATCTTTCGAAACTTTGTATTTGCTATACACTCAAAAATTGTTTCTAAAGAAAAATAAAAAACAAATAGATTTTGATACTTTTATGAATATTTGTCAAAAAACAAATTCCAAAATTCTTACAAAATTTCTCATTTTTAGAGATTTGAAAACTAGGGGTTATGTTGTAAAAGATGGATTTGGGTTTGGCTCTGATTTTAGGGTTTATGAACGTGGGCATTATGGGGAGAAAGGCGCAAAATTCCTAGTTTTTGGTCTAAATGAAGGACAACAAGAAAAGATGGGTGTATTACAAAAGAAAATTGATGAAATTACTCAAATGGGGAAAGAGCCAATTATTGCAGTAATTGAACGACGCGGTGAAGTTATTTACTACAAAATTAACAAAATGAATTTTTCTGAAAATAAATCACGATTAACTGATTCTTTTGAATTCTAAACTTGTGTTGCCCATTTCGATGAAAATTTTAAAAGATTATTTTCTTCCGCATACATGAAATCACAAACTTCAACATACTTTGTTTTATTTTGCCACAAGTCTTCAAAATCCTTCCTCTTTCGTTCTACTCTGGATTTATCATTCCATGATGTAAATACATCAACAGATTCAAAATCTCGTGTTTGAGTAGAAAATGATTCTTTTGAAGTTCCTGTAAATGCAACTTGTTCATCTTCATCATCTATGAAAATTCCAATTCTTTCTGAGAATTCATCCGCAATAAGCTCTGAATTAGGAATTGCAATTTTTAATTCAATTTGCCCATTGTTTACTATATTTTGCAATTTTTGAATTTTACTGTCTCTGATAAATTTCCCTTCAAATGACTTGGTAAATTTTTCAGAAAATAATTTTGTAAATAGATTTAGATCCTCTGTCTTGAATCTGTGACCTGTAATCATTCTTAATTTTGATTTACCCTCATTGAAATTATCAAATGCTACTGATATTGTAGCTAATGTTTGAATTGATAAAAAATTTACACATCTATCATATTGAATACAGTGACTTAAGCAAGGAAAGAAGAATTCTGCAACAATATCATCAACATCTGAACGATATTCTTCTTTTAAGTTCAGACTCTTTAATCCCATACTCCATAATTGTAATTTTGATATTTAAGGCAATAATCAGTAAATTTTCCTATGAATGCTGCAGGTTTTGAATGATTGTAGAAATGCTCCCATCGGGAAATGTCTCTTTAGTCCAATACTCCAACATCTCACAGTCGTGAGGTATTGTTGTATTTTTCAATGTTAGATTTACGGACTAATTTGATTTAAGATTGTATTTTTCACGCGGTTTCTAATTTGTTCTGGTTAAAAATCACAATCAGAAACCAATTTTTCCATAATAAATGATAGAACTAGGAT
>DASCQR010000016.1:0-3113 GCA_036013185.1 Candidatus Nitrosopumilus sp.
ATCTCCTTTTTTGATTGGTGGAAATTCTGCCACATCTTTAGTGGAAGGTAAAGGATTTTCTAAAATAATAGATTCCCCCAATTTGAAACTAAAATCAATTAAGAGGCTCAAAAATTATCTTGTACTCAATTACATCAAAGTGTAAGTTCTTATACTTTATCTAAAGAAAAATTACAAGAAATTGGCAATAAAAAAGAAAACTACAACAAAAAAGAAAGCTGCAACAAAAAAGAAAGTTGCACCTAAAAGAAAGGTTGCAACAAAAAAGAAAGTTGCACCTAAAAGAAAGGCTGCCACAAAATCAAAAACAAAAAAACCAGCATTTGGAGGATACGCCATTAATTTTGCAGGTCGTAAAGAAACTGTAGAACAAGTATTCGGAAAGAAACCAATCGCTCCTAGTGAGATGACCAAAAAGATCTGGGCATTTGTTAAATCACAAAGCCTATCTAATCGTTAAACCCAATGTTAACGATAAGTCGTTAACAAATTTCTATATTTTAATTATTTTAAATTAAAAAGATATAGATAATGGATTTTGCTTTTTTAAAATATGTCTACCTCTTCATTACGTCGTGATCATGAATTAATTGAAAAAGTTATCAAAGCAATGCAATCTACAATTGAACTATTAAATAATAATAAACAGATTCCTGAATCAATTTTATTACCAGTTATTGATTTTTCAAAAAATTTCACTGATGTTTGTCATCATACAAAAGAAGAAAAATCCTTATTTCCTGCACTAGAGCAAGCTGGAATGCCCACCAACATGGGACCTATTGCTATGATGTTAATGGATCATGAACGTTCTAGAGAAATTGGAAATGACATGGAAAATTCTGCAAAAGATTATCTTTCATCTGGTAATCCAGAAAAATTAATTTCTAATATGCAACTTTATGTTGATCATATTACAGAACACTTGTGGAAAGAGAATAATAGATTATTCATGATGGCTGAAGCAAGATTGCAATATGTGTCTGAAAAAATGGATAAAGAACTGACAGGAATTGAAGAAAATCAATTAAATGAATTGGGCAAATCAAGACAGCATTATGAACAATTAGCTGAAAATCTTACTCATGATGTTTCTAATCAAGGAAATTAATTTTGACTAATTCTATATTTGGTGAAGTCATTAAAGTTAGAAAATTCACAAATGGTGATATCGAAATTGATTTTCATCATGAAGAACAAATTACCCAATATCGGTATTCTACTGATCCTAGTAGATTAGGGAATTTTCCTAAAAATCTGGCTGAAACTTTAGCCTCAACTTTAGATAGCAATATCTGTATTGAGATTTTTTTCCAAGATGATGGAATTCCAAGTCATTTAGAATTAGAGCAATGTGAAGATGATGATGAATATGAAGATGATGATGAATATGAAGATGATTAATTATAGTACCCTCTCTTTAAATTCTGTTTTAATTCAATAAAAGTGATTTTTAATTTTTCAAAATGTTTGCTGCATATCTTTTTTGATTTCATCAATTTTCTTTGAATATGCTTTTCTAGATTTTTCATTCTTTTTTATATTTAAAACATTTTGACATGATGGACATTTGAACATACCATCAAGTGCTTCTTCAAATGTAACTCTTGGACAATCTTCATTTCCACAATGATAAAAGTCTGAAGCATTTTCATAATCAAATCGTTGTTGTAATCTTTCTTCAATTTTCTTTTTTTGATTTTCAATAAAATGTTCCACTTCTTCTCTTCTGGTTCTCCATCTGTAAACAAACCAACCTTTTCTTTCATCTTTTACTCTAATTCCTGTTATCAAAGATTTTCCAAAAAGATCATACAAAACTTTTCTCACCATGTTTATTCTAAGACCCGTAGAACTAGCAATTTCTTCATCTGTTGCATCTTCAGCTTTTAATAGAGATCTTGCTACTTTGAGATATTCCTCTCCTCCAATCATAGATGCAATTCTAACAAAAGGATCTTCATATTTGTCGACCAACTTTATTCATCCTAAGTTTCTAGTATTAATCCCTTGTCTCATTTACTTGTACATTTTTCCCGTTTTTTGTGGGTATTATCTTTCTTTTTGCATTTGGGAAGATTTTTTCAAATTGCTCCCCACTCTGAATTCTATCCAATAATATTGCTAATGCACTAATTTCTGAATGAGGTTGATTTCCAACTCCAACATTATAATCAGCTAGTTCATAAATTTCTCTAGGAACTTTTTCTGCACCTACTACTATGAGAATTTTTTCTTCAGTACGTAATTGATTTTGAATTAGATTGATTTTTTCCCCATACATGGATAAATGAATAATTTTGAATCCTTCATTTTTTTTATTTTTTATTATAGATTTCCAATTATCAACAAACTCTACCACAAAGTTTCCACCCCAAGTTTTGTTGATTTTTTCTAATGTATCTTTTATTTCAGGATTTACTTCTGTCATGAAAATCTTTTCTGCTCCAAAGGATCTTGAAACTAATGCTACATGAGTTGTTACTCTATCATCTCTTACTATACGTTGTCCAATTCTAACAACTTCAATTACCAAATTATTTTTCTACTCCTTGAAATTCATTTTTTTTATATTTATGTGGATTTTGAGTAATAATTATTTTCTCTATTACTTCTTTTAGTTCTTTGATATTTTCACCGCTTTTTGAAGATACTGGAATTATTTTTTCATTTTCCATTAAATTTAATATTTCTATTTTATTATTTATTTGATCTTTTTTAATTAAATCTAATTTATTTAACACAAAAATAATTTTTTCTTTTTTTACGCCTAATTCGTCTAATGTTCTCATGCAACTAGCAAATTTTTTCTTTAATTCTAATTGTGAATCATTAATATCAATTACTAGAATTACTATATCTGAAAAAGTTAATTCTTCTAACGTTGATTTGAATGCATCTATCATGTATGCAGGCAATTTACTGATAAAACCAACTGTATCTGAAATTAATGCTGGTTGTTGATTAATTATTATTCTTCTAGTGGTTGTTGAAAGTGTTGTAAACAATTCATTACTTTGAGTTCTTGTTTCACCTGTACTTTTATTAAACAATGTTGTTTTTCCTGCAGATGTATATCCTGCTAGTGAAATTGTTGTAAATCCCATTCTTTT
>DASCQR010000017.1:0-5587 GCA_036013185.1 Candidatus Nitrosopumilus sp.
TCAAGGATTATAAAAACCATACAAGATTCTTTCGTTGCGGGCGTCGCCCAGCCTGGCCAAAGGCGCTAGCTTGAGGGGCTAGTCTCTCAGGAGTTCGTGGGTTCAAATCCCATCGCCCGCACTAAAAATTATTTTTCTAGTTTTTCTAATGTTTTAATTAATACTATTCGCCTTTTTTCTTGTGTAATTGCCGATCTGACATCATCTACTAAAATTCTATTTACGTCAATTTTTCTTCTAGCTTCTTTTACAACTTTATCATATAACGAAAAAGTATAAAGTTGAAGATACAGATTCTCCATAATGTCAAAAAATCTAATAGCCTCATCTATTCCCCCTGCTCTCATCTCATCAAAGACCTTTCTTTTTAATTCACCTACACAATCTAGTAATCCTAAAACATATGATTCTGGCATGACTGCTAATTTTTTATCTGAAGGAATATCTTTTTTTTCCACAATTGCAATTAAACATGCTGCTTCAACAAATTCTTGTTCTGGTGTAATTAGATATCTTCTTAATTGACCTGTAGCTTTTTTCTTGTATTTTTTTAATAATTTGTCAGCTTGCTTTAAATTATTTTTTGCTGTTGTTAATTCTCCTTTATGAACTGCAATTATTGATTTGCTACATAGGATAATTATTTCTCTAGTATTTTTTAATAAAAATTCTCTTGAATCTTGTGTTGCTGCTAAAGATTTTGTAATTTTATTTAATGATGGTTTCACATTTTTTAATGTCATGTAACAAATTTTTAAAACTAGGATAAAGCCGTTTGCTAAACTCTTATTTTGGGAATGATTTTCATGTAAAGTATGGAAATAACTGTAGATCAAATGTATCAAATTGAAAACAAAGGTCATGATATGGGTTTTTTAAAAAAATTCATGATGGAAAATGCTGGAGCCGCAGCAGTAAGACGTTTACTAACGAAATTCGATGACATAGCCTCAAAAAATGTCTTGATTTTTGTAGGATTGGGAAATAATGGTGGTGATGGATTGGTGATGGCTAGGCATTTAGCTGGATACGGTTCAAATGTCACTGTGATGCTTTTAGGTGATCCTGAAAAAATTAAAACTGAAGAAAGTAATTGGAATTGGTCAATTTTACAAAAAATGCCATCTGTAAATCTCATGTCAGGAAATTCTCTGAATTTTGATTTTAAACCTGATATTGTCATTGATGGAATTTTAGGTACTGGAATTTCAGGTGAAATTAGAGAACCATATGCATCAGCAATTAATTATATCAATAATATTGATTGCTACAAATTTGCAGTGGATGTTCCATCTGGATTAGATCCTCAAACAGGAAGTACTGCCAACATATTCACTAAATGTAATATGACAGTAACGTTTCATAAAATGAAAGAAGGTATTCCCAAAAGAAAAGATTTGACTGGTGAGTTGTATGCAGAAAAAATTGGCATACCTGTTGAAGCAGAGGAGGGAATTTTGTGATAGTACATCAAATTCCAGTAGGTCCAATGCAAAATTTTTCTTACATTGTAGTTGATGAAGAAACTAGTGAATCTATTATCATAGATCCTTCTTGGAATTTAATGGAATTGGAATTAATAATTAAAAATTATGACTTAAAAATAAAATATATTGTTAATACACATTACCATGATGATCATACTAGAGGAAATGATGAAATGATTGAATCTACTAAATCTCTTATTGTTCAACATGAATTATCAACATTGAAAAATGATATGACTGTAAAAGATGGTGATTTTATTGAATTTGGTAATTCGAAATTAAAAGTTCTTCATACCCCGGGACACTCTACTGATAGTATTTGTCTTGTTGGTGATGGAAAAATTTTTTCAGGTGATACATTGTTTGTTGGTAATTGTGGTAGAATTGATTTACCTGGAGGTAGTGCATCTGAACTTTATCATAGTCTTTTTGATGTGCTTTACTTATTAGATGATAATTTAGTATTGTATCCTGGTCATAATTATGGCTCAACTGAAGTATCTACAATTGGAAAAGAAAAAATGACTAACATGATAATGCAAAAACGAACTGAGCAACAGTTCTTAGAAATGATGGGTTAGTGATATTTTGGAAGATTTTGAGTTATCTGGAAATGTCGAGCAAGCACAAAATTTTCTTGAATCTGTAAAACCTGGAAGGTTTCTTTTTTCCTTTGTTACGTCATATACTGAAACTTGTGAAATTCCAGGAATTTCTATTGCAGGTGCAGATGTTGATTCGATGAAATTTACTCCTCCTGCAGATGCAGAATATCTTCATTATGGATTTTGTAAAACAATTGATGGGATTCCAATGACCCCTGATGGAAAACCTACTCCTGCACTGCTAACTAAAACAGCTTTGGAATCTGCAAGTATCCCTCATTTAACAATCAATGCTGGAAGTAAAATTACTCCTCAATTACCTTTTATTGAAACGGGTTTATCTTTTGGGAAAAACATTTTTGTTGAATCTGCAATGACTGACTCAGAAGTTTCTATTGCTGTTGAATTTGGTAGAATTGTTGGACGAAACATGGCTTCTTTAACTGATTGTTTAATAATTGGTGAATCAATTCCTGGTGGAACAACAACTGCTTTAGCTGTATTACGCGCTTTTGATTTTGATGCAAAAACAAGTTCTAGTATTCCTATAAATCCCACAAAACTGAAAAATGAAGTTGTTGATTCTGCACTTGAACGAATAGACTCTGATCATCCATATAGTATTCTTGCAAAAGTTGGTGATCCTATGATTGCTTTTGTTGCAGGAATGTTAAGCTCTGCATCAGCTGTTTCTAAAGTGATGTTAGCTGGTGGAACTCAAATGACTGCTGTTTTGGCATTTGCATCTAAAATTGGATTCAATGAAGAAAATACCGCAATTGGAACTACCTCCTATATTACAAATGATCAAAATGCAAATTTTTCAAATATTGTTAAACAGATTGCAGACATACCTGCAATTTCTGTAAATCCTGGATTAAATAATTCAAAACACTCTGGACTAAAGGCATTTTCAGAAGGATTTGGAAAAGAAGGAGTTGGTGCTGGAGGAAGTATTATTTCATCAATGCTCAAAACAGGAAATGATTCTACAAAATTTTTGAATCTTGCTGAACAGGAATATGATAGACTTTCTTCATTATCGAATTCTTAAACAAATTTTTAGATTATTCAAAAATATTAAACATTCTTTCTAAATTTCTTTCAACATAGTTATCATCTCCTTTAAGAATAATTTATCATGAGCCAAACAATCGAATACGGATCACTACTGACTAGACTCTTTGAGTTGGATCATAACATCAGATTTGCTGCAGTAACAAACAAGTCTGGAGAAATTCTCGCAAAGGGTTCAAAATCTAACACCGAACTTTTCTTATCTCCTGAGGAAACTCAAGAAACAATCCATCATGCAATTAATGCGTGGAAATCTAGAGAAAAGCATTATGAAAAAATTGGTGAGGGACTGTATACTTTAGCAGTATATGAAAAACTAAGACGTGCAACAATTCCGTTACCAAGTGGAAATTTACTTTTGGTAACCATAGATAATGCAGGTGGACAACAACAGATAATGGAAAAAATTATCAACGAAGTAAAAATTCATGATATCTCTGGAACCACTTCAGGTTCATAGATACCCAAATTTTATTATTTTACAGTCACTGATTTAGCTAAATTTCTAGGATAATCTGGATCTGTATCTTTTTCTAATGCTGAATAATATGCTAAAAGCTGAATTGGAATGATTTCTGAAATAGGATATAGAATTTCACTAATTTTAGGAATCTCTATCCAATAATCATAAACATCACTTTGAATATCTGAAACCCCGATAATTTTTGCTCCACGAGCTTTAATCTCTCGTGCACTTGTTAATGTGTCATCGTATGTTGAATCATTTGGATTGATAATAATTACAAAAACATCTGTATCCATTAATGCAAGTGGACCGTGTTTTAATTCTCCACCTGGAATTCCTTCAGCATGAATGTATGTTAATTCTTTTAATTTTAATGCTGATTCAATTGCAATTGGATAATTGATTCCTCTACCTAAAATGTAAATATCTGAAACTTCTTTCAATTCTTTTGCGATACTTTGAATTTTAGTTGGATTTTCTATAATTTTTGAAATTGATGCAGCAAATTTTTCAAAATCAATTGTAATATTGTTACCTAATTTCTGTACAATTTTGTAAAGTAAAATTAATTGCGCTGTAAAACTCTTAGTTGCAGCCACCCCTATTTCTGGTCCACAATTCATTCCAATTACAATATCTCCTTTTCGGGTTAGTGAAGATGTAAGTAAATTAACAATGGATATAATTTTACAATTCAATTTTTTTGTTATCCTTACTGCCTCTAAAACATCTGCGCTCTCTCCACTTTGAGATATTGCAATTAAAACTGAATTTTCTTCAATGGTTTCTGGTGCAAATTGAAGCTCACTTGCAATTATTGGCTCTGCTTTAATTTTTACATATTTTGATAAAATTTGTTTTGCAATTAATGCAGAATTATAACTTGTGCCACTGCCAGTAATGTAGATATTTTGTGCATTTTTTATCAATTCTGCAGCTTTTTCAATCCCTTCTACTGTTGTTTGACCTGCTTTTAAAATCACATCTGGTTGTTCGTAAATTTCTTTTAATGTAAAATGTGCATAATCTCCTTTGTATGCATCTCCAAATTCTTTTGAAACTTTTGTGATTTCATGTTTTACTTTTTCACCATTAAAATCTAAAATTTGAAATTCTTTTTTATCTAAAATTATAAAATTTCCACTTTTCATGTATATTGCATTATCTGTGAATTCAATAAATCCTAAAACATCACTAGATAAGAAAATATTTTCTTGTCCAATTCCAACAATTAGTGGTTCATGAAATCTTGCTGCTGCAAGTTGACCATTTTCAAACATTGCAACAAATGCATAATGACCTTTAATTTCTGAAACTGTTTTTAGAATTGAATCTTTAACATTTTTTGTTGATTCATAATTTTTTTGTAATAAATTTGCAATAATTTCACTATCTGTTTCGCTTTTGAAAATATACCCTTCACTCTCTAATTGTTTTTTCAGTTCTTCAAAATTTTCTATAATCCCATTATGTACAATTGCAATTTTTCCAGAATTACTTGGATGTGGATGTGCGTTAAGATCTGTTACTTTTCCATGAGTTGCCCATCTTGTATGACCTATTCCTGTTTTACCTGGTAATTTATCTAATTGAATTTTTGAATTAACCTCATTCACTTTTCCTGTTCCTTTTTTTAATTCAATTTCATTGTTTGATTCAGTCGCTACTCCAACACTGTCATACCCTCTGTACTCCATTCGCTTTAGTCCCTTTACAATAATTGGAGCTGCAATTTCATTTCCAGAATATCCTATGATTGAACACATGTTATTTTATCTGATAATTAGGGGTATTTACTGATAATGATGTATTGATTAGTCTGTTTTAGGAGTATCTTCAGCTGGTGCTGCTTCAGCTGGTGCTGCTTCAGCTGGTGCTGCTTCAGCTGGTGCTGCTTCAGCTGGTGCTGCTTCAGCTGGTGCTGCTTCAGCTGGTGCTGCTTCAGCTGGTGC
>DASCQR010000018.1:0-13749 GCA_036013185.1 Candidatus Nitrosopumilus sp.
GGAAATAATTCCATAAATTATGAATCACTTTTGGTTCAATTTTATCTAATTCTGGAATCCATTTTTTGATATATTTGCAATTGATATCAAATCTCTCTTGTTGTCTCCATGGATTAAAAATTCTAAAGTATGGAACTGCGTCACATCCTGTTGATGCTGCCCATTGCCAATTTCCTGAATTAACAGCTATGTCATAATCGATTAATTTTTTTGCAAAATATCTTTCTCCCCATTTCCAATCAATGTGCAAATCTTTTGTTAGAAATGACGCTACAATCATTCTAACTCTATTGTGCATGAAACCTGTGTAATTCAATTGTCTCATTCCTGCATCTACAATTGGAAATCCTGTTCCCCCTTCTTTCCATTTTTTAAATGATTCTTCGGAATTTTCCCATGGGATATTTTGGAATTTTTTTCTAAATGATTTTTTTTCTACATGTGGGAAATGAAATAAAATATAATTAAAAAATTCTCTCCAGTATATTTCTCCCATAATGGTATGATTTATGCCTAAAATTTCTTTAATTTGTGTGTGAATTTCTCTTATTGAAATAGTTCCAAATTTGTTATGTGTTGAAAGTAGTGTCGTATTATTTAATGCTGGAAAGTTTCTAACTTTTTCATAATTTTCAAATTTTCCTAACTTTTTTAAAATTTTTAATCCTTCTTTTCTACCTCCTTTAATTTCTGAATCCATAGTTTCTGATTCTGCTATGAGGCTGTTGGAAATATTTTCTTTTGAATAGTTTTTCATCAAATTTTTTGTAGTTTTTCTAATTGGAAATAATTTTGCTTTTTTGTAAAAAAATGAATAAATTGTATATGGCGTATCATCATTGGTCTTAATGTCATTTGGATTATGAAGTAAAAAATCTAATGTAATGTGAAATGGAGTTTTACTATTCTTACAAATTTGGAATATTTTTTTATCTCTTTTTTGTGAATATTTTGAAAAATCTGCATTGCTAAAAACCGCTTGTATTTTGTGTTTTTTGATTATTTTTTCTAATATTTTTTCTGTAATTCCTTCTAGTATTTGTAAACTGCTTCCTTTTTTCTTAAGTTCTATATCTAAATCTAATAATGATTCATTAAGAAACTTCCATCTGAATTTGGCATCTGTTAATTTTCTAATTAAATTAGAATCATAAATAAAGCAAGGTATTACTTGTTTTGATTTTTGAAGGGATTCAATTAATCCGACATTGTCTTCTAATCTTAAATCTCTGTGAAAAAGAAATATGCTTTTTTCATACATTTGATTTCTTTTAATTGATGAATTTATAGATTCTAAAAACTTTTAACATTTTAAACTTCAAAAAACATGTGATTTTATGAATGATTATGTGGCAAAATGTAGAAAATGTACTTCAAAAATTTTAATTCCTGATCAAGGTCCTTGCACTGATTTAGAATTTATGGATTACATTATTGCGTATGGGAAACAATGTAAATGTGGAAAAAATGATTGGGAGTTATTGCCTCCTTAGTATTTTTAATTATTTTCTAGGTCTTCGTCGTGGGTTCAACTCATAAAATCTTTCGATATTATCAATCCATTGTTTAGTTTCAGGTAAACGTGAACGTGCATGAGGTCTTTTCCCATTATTTGATAGTATTTCGCTATGATCTTTATAGAATCCATCTATTTCATTAACTAATACATCCAAGAATTCTGATGCTTCCTTTGCTTCTATTCCTTTTGGTTCTTGGTGACTCATGATGGATTTAGCTAGTGTGTCTACTTTTGCTATTTTTATTTTATACTCGCTTATCACTCTGTGTTCAAAAGAAATCATTTCACTTATTCCTGATTTAACTAGTGTATGTATATTTTGGTATATTTTAAAAATTTAATTTTTTTATTCTACCTGTACATTGATTTTTCCATTGTTTCATCTGATAAATTATTTTTTGAAGAAAAGCTGCTGAAATTTGAACGTAAAATCTTTTGTACGTGTCCTGAGACTCTGGCAACATTATCCCATACATTGTGAAATGTGATTCTATCTAGATTTTGTTCATCAATATGCGAAAAAACAGCTAATCCTGCAACTGTTTCTCCATTTTTAATCCATTGATGTCCAATATTACAGATTGTACAAATTTCACTGATTTCCATTACTGCTTTTGAAAATGATGGATTTTTGCTAACAAGTAATTTTGAATCTTCTGGCGGAAACCTCATGTTAACATTTACATGTATTCTGTCCTCTCTGTTTGCGTTTTTACTGATTACTACGTTTGTTCCTAAATGAAATTGCCAATCAATTAACTTGCTTTTTTCTTTAATTTTTTGAGTCTGATCTTCATATTTTACATTAGTTATCTTGATGAATTCTTCAACTAGATTTTTCATCTCTGAAGATGTTTTTACCATATTTTTCATTTTTTCTGTTAGTTATATTTTTGATTAAATAAAAAAATTAATGACTGTGTCCACAGCCACAGGAATCGTGACCCTCACTACCTTGAGATTCTTTTCCTGCACATCTAGAACATTTGTTTGAACCCATAGGGGAAAAGAAACTAATCCCACATGATACGCATTTCATATTTGCCATATTAGCGATAAAAAATTACACTATTTATTGAATACGGTTAATTTTAGAAAAATTTACATTCATTCATTTTTTTTGAAAACCCGATATTCTCCAATAATTGAATTGCATTTGTGACATGTGTATTGGCCTCGTTCAATTAAAATTAAGCCATCTGCAACTGCTTCGTTGGGTTTTTCTTCAATTTGTATATTCGTTGAACCATTAAATTCTGTATCACATTTATTACAAAAATGTTTAATCATTTTTGCTGTATCAAGTTTTTCAAGTGATGCCAAAAAATGTTTATCTATATTTGGTACAAGCTTTGATTTTGCAATCTGCTCATCTGTTAATTCTGCATTTATCCATCCTCCAGAACCTGCTAATTGAATTTCTGTCAACTTAATTATCTATCATTGACGCTATTAATAAATGAAAATGAAATTAATAGTGAGATAAAAATTAGATTTATTGTGGATGACAGTCTAGATTTATCCGAATTTGATAATACTTTTGGTCGTGAATTTGAAAATTTTTTAATTCAAATATTTGAGAAATTAGGTTATTCTGCAACTGTTACTAATCGTTCAAAAGACTATGGTTCTGATATAATGCTACAACAGATGGACCAGAGAATTGCAGTTCAGGCAATGCGCTCTAAACATGAATTAAATTTTACTTCTGTTCAAAGAGTACTTGATTCATCAAAAAAATATGGGTCAAAAACATCTATTGTTGTAACTAATAACAAATTTCTTTTATCTGCAAAAAATTTGGCAAAAATTAAGAATGTTACATTAATTGACAGAGGAATATTGTTGAAATTAATTCAACTATCGAATTTATCTGTTAATCATAATAAAGATCTATTTGATTTTTGTAATTTAGTTTGTAATAATGCTGTAAAAAAAGAAATTGATAAAAATTCATTCAAATTCCTTGGATTGGATGACCATAAAATTGATCATAGTCTTTTAACAAAAAATACCTATGGTAGGTCATATCCAGAAAATAATAAAAAAGAAAAATTAATTGATATTTTTCAAGATATTAGAGGTGAAAATGATCTGTCTGTGAAAAAAGATATACTTTTAGATTTTATGGGAAAATATCCATTGATGTTTGGTAGTAATTCTGAATCTGAATTATTTTTAGTTAGTATGATTAAACAATTTGTAATTTTTAGCCCAAAAATTGATTATTATAATTTGGTTTAATCCGCGTCTTCCCCATCTCTATTGATATTCTCACATTCTGGCATTGATTCAAATATTTGATTTTCTTGTTTTGTCATGTTATCTAACATTTCAAAAATACATTCAATTCTTTAAATTTTTTTGTAATTTAATTTGACAAACATTATTACTTATGATGGTTGAATTGTCAAAGATCATGGGTAAAATTTCTTTAATTGTGGGAATAATTATTGGAATTCTATTTTCAGTTGCATTTCCTGAAGTTGCACAAACAATCAATGATGCAATGATGCCTTTCATTCAATCAATCATTGAACAATTGACTTCGTGGATATCTTAATGTCTAATTAATAATGTGAGAACAAAGATTCTTATCGTAAATTTTTAGTCAAATTACATGGTAAAAATTAAACAAAATTCTCCTGTATTGTTCTTTTACAATAATTCAAAAAAATGGTTAATGAAAATTTCAAAAAAAGAATCATTTCATACACATATTGGTGTGATCAAACATTCTGACGCAATTGGAAAAGAATATGGTTCTAGGTTGATGACAAACAAAGACAAGTATGTCTATTTGCTTGAACCCACGATGTATGATTATATTATGAAAATACAACACGGCACTCAGATTGTATATCCTAAGGATCTTGGATACATTGCTGCCCGTGCTGGAATTAAAGATGGCCAAAAAATACTTGAGATTGGAACTGGAAGTGGGTCGTTAACTTCTTTTGTTGCAAGTATTGTGAAGCCTAGAGGTCATGTTTACACTTTTGACGTCGATGAAAAATTCATGAAAATTGCAGAAAAAAATATCAACAGAAGCGGTCTTTCTAAATATGTCACTCAGTACAATTTGGATTTAAAAACATCTAAAGAAATTCCTGTCACTGAAATGGATGTTGCATTAATTGATTTAGGGGATCCATGGGTTGTCATTCCTAAAGTCCGACAAATGCTAAAAGGCAGTGGTGCTATTTTTGCAATTTGTCCAACAATGAATCAATTAGAAAAATTAACAATGGCATTAGTTGAAAATGAATTCACTGATATTGAATCAACTGAGCATATAATTAGAAATATAGAGGCTAGAGAAGGAAAAACTAGACATTCTTTCCAAGGTATTGGTCATACAACTTATCTCTGTTTTGCCAGAAAAGCATTCTTTGGAACTAAAGCAAAAGCAACTAAAGCAAAAGCAACTAAAGCAAAAGCAACTAAAGCAAAAGCAACTAAAGCAAAAGCAACTAAAGCAAAAGCAACTAAAGCAAAAGCAAAAACAACTAAAAAAAGTACAAAAAACTAGACTATTTCTCTTTTCATTGAAAACAATTTTTATTCATCTGATGTTTAGAACATGTGTTGGAACCTCAAATTCTTTCTTCTTCAATAGTTCAAAATTTCATACCTGCTAGAAAATCTTCATCCAGAAAAGGAGAAAATGGAATTGTTTTGGTTGTAGGTGGAAGCTATATCTACCACGGTGCTCCGATCTTGGCTTCTCTTACTGCCCTTAGATGTGGGACTGATTTGGTCTATACTTCTGTCCCAAAAATCAATGTATCTTCAACTCGTTCATCCTCCCCAAATCTAATTGTAATCCCTTTAGTAGATCAAAAATTAACTCTTGGTGCTGTAAAGAAACTTGTTGGAGCATTACCACGTCATTTACATTCTGCAACAATTGGCATGGGACTTGCAGTACAAGAAAAAAATTCATTATTGCATCTTGTAAAATCTCTATTGAATCGTGATGTTCGACTATCATTAGATGCCAGTGCATTAATTCCTGAAGTTTTACCTCTTTTAGCTGACAAGAACGTTGTAGTTACACCTCATGCTGGAGAATTTAAGAGATTATTTGGGGATGTCCCCTCAGATTCTAAAGATGACAGAATACAGTTAGTTGAAAAACATGCTCTTGATTCTGGTCTTACAATTTTGTTAAAAGGTCCAACTGATATTATTTCAAATGGAAACATTACGTATCTTTGTGAAAAAAATACCCCTGCCATGACTGTTGGTGGTACTGGTGATGTCTTATCTGGATTGGTTGCTGGATTGTTATCTAATAACAGAAATAATTTGGAATCTGCTGCTGCTGCTGCTTTTATTTGTGGTTTAGCTGGAAAACAAGTTCAAGAAAAATTGGGTCTTCATATGACTTCTATGGATTTGATTGATGCAATTCCAAGTATTATGAAACCTTTTGACAAAATCATTTGATTGACATGAATGTACTAAAACATGTGGATTTACATATGGATAATCTGATTTCTGATTTACAAAAATTAATTCAACAACCTAGTGTATCTGCAAAAAATGAGGGTATCGAAAAATGCGCAAAATTAGTTCAAACGATGTTAAAATCATCAGGTCTCAAATCTGAAATTCTGAGATTAAAAAAAGGTGTAGCGCCAATTGTATATGCAGAAATAAAGTCAAAATCAAATCCTAACAAAACACTATTGTTTTACAATCATTATGATGTTCAACCTGCAGAACCTTTTGATTTATGGGATGATCCTCCATTTAGTGGAATACAAAAGGGAAATAAGATTTTTGGAAGAGGTTCAACTGACGATAAGGGTGAATTAATTACTAGAATCAAAGCAGTTGAGGCTTGTTTGACAACTACTGGTGACGTACCATGTAACATCAAATTTGTAATTGAAGGTGAAGAAGAAACTGGCAGTGCCCATATTGAAGAATACTTAAAAAAATACAAAAAAAAATTTTCTAATGACGGTGTAATTTGGGAATTTGGTTATGTTGATACAAAAAATAGACCTATTATCGGGCTTGGAATGAAAGGATTGCTGTTTGTTGAATTATCTGTACAGGAATCTGTTCGTGATGCACATTCTAGTTTGGCTGTATTAATCAAAAATCCTGCATGGAGATTGATTGATGCTGTAAAAACATTGCGTGACGTTAATGGAAAAATTCTCATCAAAGACTGGTATAAGGAAGTAACACCATTTTCAAAAAAAGATTTAGATTTAATTAAGAACGAACCTTTTGATCAAAATGCATTCCAAAAAGAATTTGGAATCAAATCTTTTGTTGCTGATAAAAAAAACCTTGATGCAAAAAAAGCATTAGTTGGAGGTGCAACATGTAATATTGCAGGATTTGTTTCAGGTTATACTGGTGATGGTGCTAAAACTGTTCTTCCTGGTAATGCTTTAGTAAAAATTGATTTTAGATTAATTCCAAAAATGGATCCAAAAAAACAAGTTATTCGATTAAAAAAACATTTGAAATTACATGGATTTAGTGATGTGAAAATTAAAATTTTTCATGGAGAAGCTGCTGCTAGAACTAACTCATCACATCCTTTTGTTTCTCAGGTGAAAACAGCAGCTGACAAAATTTTTGGAAAATCCATTTTGAATGTATCAAATGCTGGAACTGGGCCCATGTATCCATTTGTTGATATTTTAAAATCTCCTTGTATTTCTATAGGTGGTACGTATATGTTTTCTAGAATTCATTCTCCTAATGAATTTGCTAGAGTTGATTTGTTAAAGAAAACTACAAAGTGTATCTGCTTAATAATGGAAAATTTTGGAAAAAATTAGTGTAGCGCTCTGGGGATTTTTTTGACTATTTGTGATAATGATATTCTTCCTGGTCCGATAACAATTATTGATAATGCCACTGCAAGTAAAATTAAATCAAATTCTATTCCTTTATCACCTGTAATGCTTTGAGCACCTTTAACGTGAAAAATTGCTCCAACCATAATTATTGAAATTATTGATGCTGAAATTCTATTCAAAACACCCATGATCAGTAAAATGCCTGGGATTACTTCTGCTAATGCAATAATTACGGCTAATTCTCCTGGAATCCCCATTGATGATATCCATGAAACAAATCCATCATTACCAAATTTACTATATCCATGAATGATGAAAATTACTCCCATTGCTAATCTTAACCCAAAAATGACTACATCATTCAATATTTTTTCTTTAATTTCACCAGTAGTCATATTATAAAATTTAATTTTTCTAATGCGATTAAAAGCATATGGTTTATTTCATTAATGTGCTATATGATGATGTAATTTGATAGTGCCGTTGATCTATTATTTTTAAATTTTAGCCACAAATTTGTTTCACATTGTAGAAAGCCCTTTATTATGTGACAAAATTATTTTAAATATGTCAATGTATATGCCAGGAGCAACTGCTGTTGGAGTTACTTTTGATGGTGGTGTAGTTTTTGCTAGTGAGAAAAGGATCGCATTTGGTAATTTTCTTGTAAGTAAAACCACAAAGAAAACTTTCTCAATTACTGATAAAGTTGGTGCAACATGTGCAGGACTAGTTGCAGATATGCAAATTTTGACTTTACAAATCTCTGCACTTGCTAAAATTAGAAAAATGGATCTAAAGAGGGATGTGCCTCCAAACACTGTTGCTAAAATGATGTCCAATATGATGTATGAAAGAAGATACTTTCCATTACTTACACAAGTAATTGTTGGAGGAGTTGTTGATAAACCAATTATGTATACACTTGATCCATTAGGTTCTGTATTGCCTGATGAGTATGCTGCAGTAGGAACTGGTGCTGAAATGGCATTAGGTGTTTTAGATCCACAATTCAAATCAAACATGACAAAAGATGAGGCAGTAACATTGGCAAAACATGCAGTTCGTGCAGCATCATTGAGAGATTCTGCAAGTGGTGACGGATTAGATGTGTTAATTATCACAAAAGACGGTACTGAAGAATTCACTGAAAGTATAAAGTAATTTTTTCTAACTGTAAATAGTTTTACCTGTTTCCCAAAACTTGTCTGAAATATAATGCATATTTTGTATTACTTCACCTTTATCCATTTTTTCTAATTCTTGGCTTGATACCACTGATTTTCCTACTGCTAAGAACTTGTGATGTGTTTCTTCTACAATGCATACTAGCTTATCTTTTTCAAACTGTGTGAATTTTTTAATTCCTGGTCTCATTAAATTTGCACCTTTACACATGAATTTAACCGCGCCCATGTCAACTTCTACGTTGGGAAATTTTTTCAAAATTTCCGTTTCTGATAAAAACGGTAAATAGTCTTCACCAATTTTTAAAATTTTTAATCCTTCACCTGTAATTATTTGTGCATCATTCAAAATTTGATGTACTCTAACATTTTTCATTTTTGGAAAATCAATATCCCATTCTTGTGAAATTTTCTTCAATAATGCTGATGTTTCACTTTTTGAAATTAAATTTGATTTCAATTCTTTGCAATCTCTTGTCTAATATCTAAAAGATCTCTTAGAATAGAACTTGCAGTTTCTGTTCCTCCAGCTCCTTTTCCAATTATTGTTTGAGTTCCAGAATGTTCTGATGTAAATGCAATTGCATTCAAAGTTCCATTTACTCCTAGAGGATCATCTTTAGGCACTTCTTTGGGACTAACCATTAACTCATTATCGCATGATGCAATTAATTTCAAAACAGCATTATTTTTCTCAGCTTTTTTAATATCTTCAATTGTTACTTTTCTTATTCCGATACATTTTATGTCTGGCATTGTTACTTTCATACCCATTATCCAATTGGCAAGAATAACTAATTTTGCTGCAGCATCTAATCCATCTAAATCTAATGATTCATCAGCTTCTACATACCCTCTTTCTTTTGCATCTTTGAGCGCTTCATCAAATGATAACCCTGTTGCCATATTTGATAAAATATAATTTGTTGTTCCGTTTAAAATTCCTGCAAAAGACGTAATTTTTTCTCCTCTTAAACTATTTTTGGCATAATCTAAAATTGGCGTTCCTCCTCCAACTGTACCACTAAATTTGAACATCACTTGGTTGTATGTTGCCAATTCCATTAATGACGGAAATGCTAGTGCTAGAGGTCCCTTGTTAACTGAAATTACATGCATCCTTTTTTTCATAGCTGTGGTGATATGTGTCATGCCAGGCTCTGCATCTTTGTAATTACTAGCTGTAGTTTCAATTAGTACATCAGCTTCTACATTTTTCAAAATTTCTGTACCTGTCAATGAATTATTTTTTTTATCATAATTTTTTACTGTTCCAAATTTTTCTTTGATTTTGATTAATTTATCAAATTCTAATCCTGAATGATCTACTGCACTACCTTTACTATCAAACACTGCTAGAATTCTTGGTTTTAGCCCGTACTTTTGATACAATTCTTCTTCTCTTGATTCAAATAATTTTACTAAGCTTTGAGCTACTACTCCAAAACCACATAGAATGATTCTCATTTCTTTTCCTCCTGTTTAGTTGTATGATTGCAGTCCATCTTATTTCTCTTGATTCCTTAACCTTAATTGTGTTTTATTAATAATTTCTCAATAGGTTTCTTGAAGCTTATCTAATTACCCATCTTTTTCATGTTTTAATGAAACAGAATTGATACAATATCTTTGATTTGTAGGCTTTGGACCATCATCAAACACATGCCCAAGATGTGCACCACATTTTTTGCAATTTACTTCTGTTCTTACCATTCCATAATCTGTATCTGACAAATACTCTATGTTCTCTTCAGATACTGGTTTCCAAAAACTTGGCCATCCTGAACCTGAGTCAAATTTTGTTTCTGACGAAAAAAGTTTTTCATCACAGCATATGCATTTGAAAAATCCCTCTAGTTTACTTTCATTATATTTGCCTGAAAATGGCGGTTCTGTACCGTGATTAATACAAATTTCATATTGCTCTGGTGTAAGTATTTTTTTCCACTCATCTGATTTTTTTTTGATTTTTTCTGTCATTCAAATTATCTCTCATACAATTGTAATGAAGTTATTTTATTTTTTTCCTCTTTTCTTCTGTTCGTTTTTCTGATTCAAATCTTTCTAAATCATATTCTTTTAAATCTACAAATTTCATAATTTTGCTTAAATTTGGATGTATTTTGTTAATTTGTTTATACATGTCTTGTGCAACACGTCTATAATCTATGTGACCTTGTGGGATAGTTCTTAATTCAATTAGATGACATGCTTCCCTCAAATTTAATTTCATAAAATACGGATAATTGTATGCAAAATTTACTACATACTGACTTTGCTCTGGAAATTTCTTTCTAATTTTATTGAATGTTGATTTTGTATTATTCATACAATTTTTAAAATCTTTTTCAAGACCTAGTATTTTAATTTCATTTGGTAAAACAAACCCATGATCAGTAGTTAATAACTGTCGTTCTAATGTAAGTGCTCTATGTCTGTGGAAATCTCTGAACATTCCAAAATTATTGCATAAATCAAATGTATAGTATGTGTTTTCAAATGCTCGTGATGGTCTGTGCCTTCTATTTGTTCTAATTTTTGTGAATTCATTTATCATCTTGATTTTTTTAGTGTTTGATATTTTTTTCACTTGTTGCATGATGTTTTGATATGATGTACTAGGTGATTGCTCATACATTATAGAAGTGATAATTTTATCCAGCGCTTTTCCTTCTGTTTCAAAATCTACTATTTTTGTAATCACTCCTGTTACTGGTTTTGATTTGATTTCTTTTAGCGCAATTGATTTTGATTTCTTTTTGATATCTTTAAGATATTTTTGAAATGCTTTTCCGTATTTGTCATCTGCACGCCTAACAAATGATTTAATCGTCGTATCAAGTTCTTTTTTGATTTTTGAGGCTAATTTTTGCTCCTCATCTAGTTCTGATGCGCCTAAAACTGTAAGAAGATATTCAAACGCTCTTCCGTTGCCTGTAATTCCTACATTGGTTAATGTTGCAGCTGGAAGCAATCCTCGTAAAATATCTAATGCCTTTGCTTTTGTTGAACCTTTGTAAATCATATTTGCAGATTTAATGTCTGATTCGTTTTTTAATTTAGAGAAGAGTTTTTCTTTTTCATCTGCTGAATCTTTAAAGCTATATTTTTCAATTGGATATTTTTCTCTAATGTATTCTATCATTGGAACTATGTTTTTTGAATATGTTTCAAAAGAAAAATTACAACTGTCCTCGTATTCGTTTGCAAATTTTGAACTCATAATTTTTTTATCCCTGTAAAATCTGTATTTCCCATTTTCTTTTTTATTCCATGTCACATACCTTGAGGATTTTTCTAAATATGATAGTCCTATTCTTCTGTCCTCAATTTTCTTTACTGCAATATTTGACAATCCTTCAATTGCAATTTGTGCTTCTCCTAATTCTGCAACTGAATCGTCTCCATACTCTAACAGAACTCTGTCGTAAAATTCCTCCCCTCTATTTTTATTTTTTAAAAATTCATCAAGAAAAATCCTTCGCATGCTTTTGTCTGTTCTACTGTATCTTGACATCAATGCTCCGCGATCAACTTGTCGTGGTGTAATAATTGCAAATACATTATCTTCTGAATTTGAAAAATGATCTGACAAAGTTGATTTTTCTTTATTTGAAAATTCTGACAATATGAATAAATAATTTCACAATTATAATACTCTATTTCTTTTTTCCAATTTGAATTAGATCGGGAGCTTTATCTTTATTTTTATTATTTCCTTTTGATTGCCATCTTAACAGAACTTCCTTAAATCCTGCAGCATCATCTTCACTTTCTGTATACATTATTGTTGTGACCCAAAATCCTCCCTTTGCAGTTTTACCGCCAATAGAATTCATCCAAAAATCATTTGGTAAATTTTCCATTGCTTTGTTATTTGGCTCTTTTACAGCTGTATCCCATCTGCTTGCAACAAAGCTTAGAATTTGATTAAGTTCTTCTCTCTGAATCATGATTAAACTAATAAAACTCTGAATTTTAAAATTGCTCTTGAGCCCATGATCTGAAATTAGTGAATTTAATCTTACTAAAACTAAAAATATTTCTTACACTTTGTCGGTTATACAAATCTCAATAGTCATTACTATGACAAATGACGATATCGAAATAATCGGTAAAAACGTCAAAGACATGTACGGAACATTCATGGGTAAAGTCATAGGAACAATCACTGAAATTGACGGAACTATTCAATCCGTTGGTATTGACTGCGGTTCTCAAGGATTACAGCAAATCCAATTTGAACAATTAGTAGCTCAAGGTGAAAATGTAATCTTTATTCCAAAATGGAGATTAGACTCCCAAAGACTCATTCGTGAAAAACAACTAACTTTACGTCGTCTAAAAGCAATGATGGATATTGTTTCAGAAAATGATGATATGAAAGCAGATGCTGAAATCATTCATGAAAAATACAAATTCAAACTTGCATCATTAGATGAAATGGAAAGTGAAATCAAATCTAAACTTGAGGAAAGATTGATTGAGTTGGATACACAAATGAAATCTGCAAAAATGTTATCCTTTGATGCAAAAGTACAATTCAAGAGTAATGAAATCTCTGAGGCAACATTTGAAACTGTGAAATCATGTACAACTGAGGTAATTGAACATGTAACACACGAACAATCTGAAATTTCAAATGTAAAGAGTAGAATTGCTGATCTTGAATTGGAAGTGCAAGAGATAACTACACCTGCAGAAGTAAATATCCAAGAATCTGCCGTTTCATATCTGGAGACACCTGAACCACAACAAGTAGTTCAAACAATACTTCCAGAAGTACCAACAGAACCAATCGTTACACCTTCAGAACCTATTGAAGCTCAAGTGACCCCTATACCAGAGCCCCCAACTGAATCTGAAGTGACATTTGCATTTCCAGAACCACCACAACAGGTGACATCAGAAACATCACATGACGACAACGATGATGATTGGCTTGCTAGAATGGAAGCACAATAATTTTTTTAATTAATTTTTTTGATTTTTACCCTTATTGGTAAATCCAGAACGGATTTTTTTTAAATCTAATGTAAGGCATTTATTGGATACTTAGATTTTGAATATGTCATGAGTAGTCCCAATACTGTCAAAAAAGCAAAAAAATTGGTAGATTCTGGCTGTGTTGTAAAAATTGAGGATGATTTGTTTCAAATAAAATCTTCATCTGATCCTGATAAATCGTATTTTGTAACATCTGATACTTGTG
>DASCQR010000019.1:0-7322 GCA_036013185.1 Candidatus Nitrosopumilus sp.
CAAAATTTTTGAAAAAACAGATTAAAATCAAAACAATTAAAATTCCTGGTTCTGGAAAATATTCTATTCAACCAATTTCTATCAATGATGTGGTAAAAATTTTTCTTCAATCACTTGATCAAATTAAATTTAAAAATAAGACAATTGATCTTGTTGGTCCTAACTATTTTACATTTGAACAATATGTGAAACTTTTTTCTAAAGGAACTAAAACAAAAATTAAAAAAATTAGTTTAGAAAATGCATATTATGATGCTATAACTAATCCAAAATCTAATTTTGGAGTTGATGATCTCAATATTCTAATTGGTGATTTTAAAGGAAATTATAAGAAATTACAAAAAATTACTCAAATGAAATTTGAATCTGTTACAGAATTATTAAAGTCCAGCTGACTGCTTTAATGTTTCAGCTTTGTCTGTTTTTTCCCAACTGAACTCTGGTTCATTTCTTCCAAAGTGTCCATACGCTGCTGTTTTTTTATAAATTGGTCTTTTCAAATCTAGTTCTGAAATAATACCTGATGGTTTCATGTCAAAATTCTTTCTAACTAATTCTTCTATTTGATTTTCTGGAATTTTATTTGTTCCAAAAGTATTAACGTATAGTGATACTGGTTCTGCTACACCTATTGCATATGCAAGTTGAACTTCACATCTATCTGCAAATTTGGCTGCAACAAGGTTTTTTGCAATATATCTACACATGTAACAAGCTGATCTATCTACTTTTGATGGATCTTTGCCTGAAAAAGCTCCTCCTCCATGTCTTCCAAATCCACCATAACTATCCACAATAATTTTTCTTCCTGTTAGACCTGCATCTCCGTGTGGTCCACCAATAACAAATTTTCCTGTAGGATTTATGTGAATTTTAATTTCTTCATTCCAAAGATTTCCTAAAACTGGTTTGATCACTTTATCAATAATTTCATTTGAGATTTCTTCTTGAGAAATTTCTGGTGCATGTTGTGTTGATATTACGACTGTTTCAATTTTTGTCGGTTTATCGTCTTCATATTTTACTGAAACTTGAGATTTACCATCTGGTCTTACCCATGATAATGTTTTATTTCTTCTAACTTCTGATAATTTTTGAATTAGCTTATGAGCTAACAAAATTGGCATTGGCATTAATTCCTCAGTTTCATTTGTTGCATAACCAAACATCAATCCTTGATCTCCTGCACCCTGTTCTTTTTCTTCAGTTGCTGTAACTCCTTGACTGATATCTGGACTTTGTGAATGTAATCTTAAATCAACTTTACAAGTATCACCATCAAACATCAATTCTTTATCATTATATCCAATCTCTTTGATAGTTTTCCTAACTAATTCTTCTTGAGCTTTTTTATCAAAAACTGCTTTAGATGTAACTTCACCCGACACTACTACAAAATCTGTTGTTACCATTGTTTCAACTGCTACTCTTGAATTTGGATCTTGTTTTAGATATTCATCTAAAAATGCGTCAGAAATATTATCACACACTTTATCTGGATGCCCTTCTGTTACTGATTCAGACGTAAATAGAAAAGTTTTGGCCATAAAACCACTCTTAATTTAATTAAAGTTCATTTTCTAATTTGATAAATAATACATTATTCCCTCTAACTATTACTCTACCATAATTTGCAATAGTTTTGCTATCGTGTATTTCTTCTGCATCAGTCATTATCAAATTCATGTATGAGTCAACATTGTCCATTTTACCCTTGTATTCAACTTCATTCTTTAATCTAACTGTAACTTTCTTTTTTGTACTTTTTTGAAGTATTGTTAATGGTCTTTTTGCACTATTTGATTGGGACACTAAATGTTCACTTATTTTCAAAAATTCTTGTCCAGCATAAAAGCCTTGCCACGATTGTAATTCTTTAAATTTTTTCTTGTTTTTGTATAAAGTGTATAAATGATCTCAACTGGTTTGAAAAAAATAGACAATTTTTTGTTAGGAGGAATCCCTGATGGAATAATTGTAGATATTTTTGGAGGAAATGGAAGTGGAAAAACTCAATTGCTTTTACAAATATTAATTAATTGTGTTAAAAATGGAGGCAATGTTTTATTTTTAGATACTACAGGAGGATTTAGACCTGAAAGAATTTTAGAAATTCAAAAAAATTCTAATTTTGAAATCAATTTACTCGATCAAATCACTGTGTCTAGAATCACAAATACATCCGAACAAATTAATTCAATTAAAACTTTTAAAGAAAAAAATTTTTCTTTAATTGTTATTGATAATGTAACTGATTTATTTTCTTATGAATACAAAAACAATTCATCTGTATTTAAAAAAAATTCTCTATTTATGAAATATATGCATGATTTATCTTTCTATGCAATTGATCATAAAATTCCTATTGTAGTAACAAACATGATTAGAAATATGGATGATAAAGAATCTGAACATATGGCGAACGCAATAGATCTTTTTACACATATTAAAATTCATCTTTTTAAAAATTCATCAGAATTTCATGGAGAAATTTATACTCCTTTCAACAAAGAATCATTTTCTTATACAATTACCACATCAGGTGTTTCTAGTGATGATTTCTAATTTTTCTTAATAATCTTTGAATGTGTTGTTAGAAATAATTCTATTCTACCTTCACCAAAATTATTTGCTTTTGCATTTAGTCCAGTAATGGAAATTATTTCCCCTAATTCACATTTATCAATTAATTTTGCTTGATTTCTCCATCCTTTAACCCAAATTTGACCTGAATCGTCTTCAACAAACATTTCTGAAAGGGAGATTGATTCACCTGATTTAGTTTGGATTTCTTTTCTTTCAGGAACTTTTAGCACTATGGATTCAATACAATAAATCTCATCTGCTTTTACATCACTGATTTTTGTTCTAATTTTAGATAATATTGGAATTGCTTCATCATTTTCTAATTTTCTTACAAATGAATTTTCATCTAATGTGACTGAATTACCATAAACTTTTGATGGCATGCATTCAATGACATCACCTTCAACGCATATACTAGTTGAGTTTGAAATGTCATTGATATTGTAAATCTTTTTTTGATTATCAACTGCTACTATCATATTTTTCCCAGTTTCAGTTGTTACAATTGACAAAATTCTTGCAATAATTGGTTCTGCTTCTTTTCCACCTTCAATTTCAATAATTGTTGCTTCATTCCCATGAATTTCTAATCCTTGATTTCCTGATTTCACTCTAACTCCCAATAGTTTAACATTTGCTGATTGTGAAATCATGTTTGGAATTTGTGATTCATCTTTACCCCATAGAACTACTCTCATTGCAGATCCATCTTTTCCTTTTAGTCTCATTCTAAGTGCTTTTCCAGGCTGACCTCTAGAATTTGTAAATTGCATTCCGCTAATTGTTCCGTCGATTATTCCTGATATTACTAGATCTTTTTGCCCTTCTTGTAATTCACTTACATCTTTTGTAATTTTATCAATCATTGGGATTTGACTTTCAGTTTCAACAGTTTGAATATTTGATCCAGAACCAATATTGATAGTTGGTGAACCATCTAAATCTGATTTTACATAAGCTTTTATGATTTTAATCAAATCACCTGGTTTTAGATTTTCAATGCCTGGTAAACTAGCTTTTTCGTCCCATAACTTTACACTTGCTGTAGAACCAGAGTCATAAACTGTCATTGTTCTTAAATCAAATGTAGAACCATCTTTTCTTGAAAATTGTTTTGTTGGTGATAAGTTTAGTACTCTAGTCTCTACTGAAATTTCTTTTGCTCCTGCATATAGATCCTTTAAACTAATCTCAGTTTTTGTTGTTTCTTCTAGTTTAACATTATAATCTGATGCGATAAGAAATACTGCACCCTCATCAGTTAGGTATCCAGAACCTATTTTCTCTTTTTTTTCCGCAATTTTTTGTTCAATAATTTCTTTAGTTAGTTCTGGTTTTTTTTGTAGTAATTTATCTATGAGATTTTGTGATTCTGACATTCAATTTTCTTAAACATGATGTATTAATAAAAATTTCATTAATTCTATATTGATTTTTATAAAAATGAATGATTTTCTTTTATTTTAAAATAAAAATTTCTTATCTCTAAATTTTTTGGAGTATTTTTAATTAATTGGCTAAAATCATTATAAATAATACATTTTATCTCATTACCTAAATTAATAGGAAGATCGCAATTTGATTATGTCTTGTATTGATGTTAATCAATTATCAAAATCATATGGATCAATAAAGGCTGTAAACGATCTAATTTTATCTGTTAAAAAAGGCCAAGTTTTTGGATTTTTGGGACCTAACGGTGCTGGAAAATCTACTACAATCAAATTACTTACTACTTTGATTAAACCCTCGTCAGGTTCAATTTCTATTTTAGGAATAGATGCAATATCAAATCCATTAAAAATACGTGATAAAATCGGTGTTGTTTTACAACAACCTAGCTATGAACCTACATTATCGGTTGAAAAATCTCTTGATAAATATGGAATGATGTGGAATATTTCAAAAACTGAGCGTAAAAAACGATTAGAACAACTTTTGAAAGATTTTGATTTAGTTGAAATTCGTAAGAAAAGAAATGAGGATCTTTCTATAGGTCAAAGAAGACGAGTACAAGTTGCACGTGAATTTATGCATGATATGGAACTTTTATTTTTAGATGAACCTACTGTGGGATTGGATCCTGAAGCACGTAGAAAATTATTAGATTATTTAAAAAATAAAGTTAAAACAGGTTTAACAATTTTTTATACTACTCATATTTTATCTGAAGCTGAATATCTTTGTGATAAAATAGCTATAATTGATAAAGGAAAAATTCTTACTGTTGATTCACCAGATGATTTAAAAAATCAATTTGGAAAAGAAAAAACAATTAAAATTCATTTATTAAAAAAACAATCTAATATTGATTCTTTATTAATTGACATACCAGATTATGAAATTAATTTTGATACGGGAACAACAATAATTATTCATTCAGAACAATCTGAATTAATATTGCTTAGAGTTTTAAAAATTCTTAATGAAAATAATATAGATATTGAAGATTTATCTGCTGTACCAACAAATCTTGAAGACATATTTTTAAAAATGATGAGGGAAAATGCATCCAGTAATTAGACTTGTTAATAGAAATCTAACAATTTCACTTAATCCAGGATTTTTAATTTGGCAAATTATTTTTCCATTAATCTATATTTTTGTAGCAGGGTTTGCATATGGTCCATTAATTAATCAAGTTCCATTTGGTGGAAAAGATCTTGATTATCCTGCATTCTTAGCATCTGGAATGATTGGATTTAATATAATGAATAGTACATTGATTTCTGGAATTTTAATTTGGAATGATAGAAGACATGGAATGTTTGAACAAATCATGTCCGGTCCATTTACTAGAAGTCATTATATTCTTAGTAATATTTGCACTATAGGCATAATTGGACTTGTTAGTGCCTCATTAATTGCTATAGTTGGATATCCTGTTATTTTTCAATCAGCAGAATTTTCTCTAGTTACAATCCCAATCATTATTTTTGGTGCAATTGTTGGCTCAGTTTTATTTGGTTCATTGGCCTCGATTATATCTACCAGATTACGTTCAAGTGAAGGATTTAATGTAATTATTAACACAGTTTTTCTTTTCTTTGCTTTTGTAAGTTCAGCATTTTATCCAGCTGATACTGCACCTGAACCACTACGTTCAGCATTTTATCTTAATCCATTAACATATCTTGTTGATATAATTCGAGCAGGGATTTTTGGAACTGTAACAGAATTTGTAATTTATGAAATGATCATTCTTGCTACACTTGCGGCTATTCTATTCACTATTGCTTCAAAACTATTAACAAGATTAGACTTTTAAAAATTATAATTATTTTTTAAATTTTTCATATACTTCATTAATTTTTTTAATTATATCTAAATTTTCATACTCAATTAAATCTAAATTTGGTATTACACAATGTCCTCCAATAATTCCTGGAAACATTTTTGGTCTATTACCCAAATTTTCATGAATTTCATCAGCAAATTTCCACATTTCATCAAAATTAACACCTTCTTTTTCACAAATCATTTTAGTAATTTGTGCATAGTTAATTAACCAACCATAATATGTTGTATCCACTAATATTTTTGCAAGTTCCGCAGTTTTTGTAGTTGACATCCAATCAACTTTTTCAAATCTATTCTCTAAATCTTTTTTTATTTTCAAATCTATATCTTTATCATCAAATGAAATAAATTTTGTATATTTTTTAATATCATCTAAAAACCTTCTATGGACTCCACGAACTGGAGAAAATAAAACTGGCGGTGATACTTTTTCTTGAATAATTTTTGTAGTTCCTGGTTTAACAGTTGAATGAATTATAACAGCTTGTACATTTTTTATTTTTTCAATATTTTCAATTACTATATCTGTGAATTTTATTAATTCTCCTGGTAAACATACATGAAGATATTGTGGATTTTTAACAACTTCATTTTTAGAATAATTTTTACATTTTGAATCATCTAAATCAATTCCAACACAATCAATTTTTCTATCTACAAGTAAATCAAACAGAGTTTCACCTACTTCCCCCATTCCTAAAATAATATCTGTCATTATGCCTATTCTGGATAATATTGACTATATTATGTTCATGCTATTGTAATCATCAATTTTTAAATAAAGTAGCCCGGGCAAGACTCGAACTTGCGTCTCGGGCTTCAAAGGCCCAAATGCTTGACCGCTACACTACCGGGCTACTAAATCGAGCACTGCTATTCCCTTAATGAACTTTTTAATTCAATTTGACAGTTAAAAGCAAATTAGAATTATTTTTTGATTATTTTTATCAGTTTTTCTATGGGATCTTCCATTTCTTTAACAATTTTTTTTGCTCTTTTTTGATTTTGATTATTTGTTATTTCAAAAATTTTCTTTATATGATTTGAAACCTTATTTGGATTTGTCTCCCTTTTCACTAGATTTTTTTTCACTAAAAATTCTTCTACTATATTTGGTACTGCATTATATGATATTGTTGGAATTCCCATTAAAGCGGATTCTGCTGTCATGGTTCCACCAGATCCTATAAAAATATCTGTTTTATTTAGTAAATATTTTCCATCAAATGACATTTTAATAATTTTTACTTCATTACCAATTATTTTTTTCAAATTGTTAATTTGTTTAGTATATCTTCCTAATATGACAATATTTTCATTTTGATAATTATTAACAATTTTTTGAATTATTGGAATGATCTTACTTGATTTTGATGTATATGCTGCCTCTTCTTCTTCTATTCGAATTGAAATATTTTTTTTATTATTATTTTTAA
>DASCQR010000020.1:0-4223 GCA_036013185.1 Candidatus Nitrosopumilus sp.
AACTTGGTGAGATGAACATAGAACTAATTGATCACAAAGGGAAAACAATTTGGATGAAAAAAGAAAAAATTAAAAAAGAATGTTAAAAAATCAATTGAATTTATTTTCAAAAACTATTTCGTCTAAACTCAATTGACCACCACGCTCTTTTGCAGGTTCTGCAGATTTGCCAACAACAATCATTAAAACAATCAGGTGTTCATCAGGTAGATTGATAATTTTAGCCATTTCGTCATAATCAAATCCCACCATTGGACAAGAATCTAATCCCATTTGTCTAGCTGCAAGCATAATTGTTTGAGCTGCAAAACCACAAGAACGAATTGCTTCATCTCGTCTATTCTGAGGGCTGTCGGAATATTTTTTCTCTAAAGAGGTCTTTACTTGCTCTTGTTTTTCAACAGGATGATTTTTCCAATATCTCAAAGGATCATCTTTCCAAGCAGTCATATTTCCACACAATAAAATGACCAAAGAACCATCTACAGGTTGTGCCTGATTTCTGGCAGCAATTGAGATTTTTTCTTTAATGGGTTGGTCAGTAATTGTTACAAATCTCCAATTTTGTTGATTATAGCTTGTTGGTGAAAGAATTGCTAATTTCATTAATGATTCAACTTGCTCAGGCGTCATTTTGTAAGTACGATCAAAATTCTTTATTGCTCGTCTAGTAGATATTGCTTCAAAGGTATCCATGTAAGAACCTAATTTAATTATCAATTTAATTGATTCCAATAAAACAAAAAAATGATCGATTGGATTACAAGATAACCCCTGCCTCATATACCAAATTAAAAAAAATAAGATATGGGAGCTCAGGATCTTACTAAATTATTTGAAATACATCAAGAAATAAAAAAATTTGATAAAAAAAATAAATTTAATTTCATTATAGACACAGATACAAAAGAAGGAAGAACAAGAATTGTGATAGATGAGTTTGGAGAATGGAAAAAAACACCAAACTTAACAGAGGAACAAGCTTCAGAGTTTAGAAAAAAAGGATTTAGACAATTTGTGCCAGATTTAATCGATTTTAAAAATAAAATAATTATCGAATACCAAGAAGAATGTGAAGGTAGACAAGGAATTCTGAGAAGACGTGGAAAAATAAACAAAAAAGGACATGACGAATTTAGTGATGAGGACAAAGATACATTTTATGAATTAGCAAAATTTAATCAATTAAAAATTTGGGAAAATACATCAATAGAAGAACAAAAAAAAGAAATGGGAGAATTTTTAGAAATTTTTGTTAACAAGAAAAATAATTCAAAAAAATTAGAATTTAATTAAAAAAAATTATGGAAGTGGTTCGTGTCCACGTTTATAGCCACTACATTTTCTATTTTCATAATCAGTTAATGGTGTATCACAACCACACTTACAAACAGTTTTCATAATTTAACAAATAGATAATGTCTATTTTTAGATTATCTTTAATCCATACTAGCTATTCATCAACATTATTTCAAAAACAACAGATCAAAATGATCGGCAGTTTACAAAAATCATTCAGAGATTATTTTGTGCGTATTTTATCTTGAATTTGAGCCAAAATCAGAGCTGCCTTGTCCTTGTTTTCATAATTTTCAGCAGTCTCATCCATAATAGCATCAATTTCATAACTTTTGTCTACTAAAATACTTGCAACATGATCATCTAAAGTTCCATTTCCAATCAGATAGTATGCAAAAACAGTATTCTTTTGACCAATTCTATGTAGTCTGTCTTCTGCTTGTCTATGAATTGCAGGGCTCCAATCAAGTTCTGCAAATATAACATATTTTGCCTTGGTTAAATTAATACCGACATTACCAGCACGAATTCCAGCAATCATTAATTTGGATTCACCTTTTTGGAATTTGTCAATTTGATCCTGTCTGGTAGAATCTGATTGTCCACCAATTATTGAAACTGGAGAAAATTCTTGTAAACTTTCATGTAATAATTTATGAATCACTTTATGATGACAAAATACCACGACACTTTCTTCAATTTCCATAATATTTTTTACAAAATTAATTACGTGAGGCAGTTTTGCAACTCCTGCAATTTGTCTTTCGCTTTGAATTGCTCTGTGATATGATGCAGATTTAGAAAATTCAGTTTCAGCTGTTTTTTGTTCTTCTTCAAGTTTTTTCCAAATTTTATCCAACTCTTCAAGATAGTAATCAGTATCAGATGCAATAACTTCTTTGTATCTGACTTTATCTTTTAATTCTTTTAAGACATCAGCCTTTTTTCTTCTAAGCATTACATGTTTTTGTAATTCATTTCTCAATGATGCACGTTTATTTTCTAAAACAATTGCTTTTCCTTTATCATTTACATAGCAAAAATACTCACAAAATTCTTTGAAACTTCCAAGTAATCCAGGTTTTAAAATATCAATAATTGGCCAAATTTCTGAACCACGATTGTAAATTGGTGTTCCAGATAATCCAATCCTGTATTGAACAGTAGATAGTGCAGCAAGTTTTTTGACAGCCTTGTATTTTTGAGTAGTTTTTGATCTTAAATTATGAACTTCATCACAGACAATAGTACGGATTCCTACTTGCTCTAAATCATCAGAACGTTTGAGAAGTAATTCATAGTTAATTACGTAAATATCACTTTTAGGTAATTCTTTAGTTTTGCCTGTACGTATCAAAGTAACACTGGGGGAATCAGATTCAATAATTCTACCGTTTCGACTTTTTTTCTTTAGGAATTTTTCAATTTCACGTTCCCAATTGTTTAGAGTTACCAACGGAGCTACAATCAATACAGGAAAAGTTTGTTTTTCTGTAGAAACATACGATAAAGTTTGAACTGTTTTACCTAAACCCATTTCATCTGCAAGCAAAGCATTACCTGAAGATTTCAATAAAAAATCCAAACCTTCTTTTTGAAAATTCATTAGTTTGCCTCTAAATTGATCACCAGGTTTTGCACGTTTGAGTTTGTGTTTTATTGGAGGCAATGTGGGTTTTGGTGCATACGTTTTTACAATTTTTCTTTGCCATACAGTTTTAGATAAAATTTCTAGAGGATATCTATCCATCAAAAGTTTTAATTGTTTTATGCTATCAGTAGAATCTTCAATTATTACTTCGTGTTCATTTTCACCATACCAGGCCTTTGAAGACAAACTAGAGATTTTATCGATTGCCAACTGACCAGTAATTTTCCAACACCAAAGTTTTGAGTACTTGTCTTGAACGTATTCCAACGTACCATAGTTTTCTAGTGATGTAGTCATAATTTGTAGCTAGGAATTTTTTTTGTCTTATGAATCTTCAGGTTTGAAGAATTTTTAAAAAAATGAAATTAGAATCTGGAAGAGTTAAAATATTAGATAGTTTTCAGCTATAGGTGCAAAATTAAATTATACTGAGGCACGACAAGATAGAAATTCCCAGTTATTAGTGAGATCAGAAATTTTTAGATCAGTGAGATGTTCCCACTTCATGTGGAGCAGTATTCTCATTATGACAATCACAGCTACACAAGTGTGTTTTATGATTATTCATGCAATCTATGCATTCAAAATGTTTTCTAGTTTCACATGCAGCACAAATCATAATTAGTCATTGCCAATAGATGGATTTGAATATTTCTTTAATTAAAGAGTTTTTAAGGCATATTTTAGAAATCAAAGTAATTGAAAATTTACCACAAAACATCCTGTATCACATGTAAAAAAGCTATTAGCGAAATAGAACGAATGAAGATAGACATGGATTCCAGAGATTTTTTCAAAGACCCATTTACAGAAACGGAATTAAAAAAAATCATCAAAATGACGGGCAAAAAACCAACAGAATTACTTAGAAAAAGAGACAAAACATACAAAGAAATGAAATTAGATCAAAATAAAAAAACAGATTCAGAAATTATCAAACTTATGGTAAAATATCCAGGATTAATTTTACGTCCAATTGTAATTTTAAAAAATAAAGCACTAGTTGGAAAAGTAGATCCTAAAGAAATAAAAAATTAATCAGAGTTCTCTTTTTTAAAAATTCTAATTGCCTCCAAATGCGAGCAATTAGCTTTTTGCCCATTCCCATGATGGAATTTATAATAATTTTTGAATCCATAACATTCACAAGTATCAGATGTTACAAAATACGATTTATCAGGATCAGATGAAGATTTTATTTGAAACAAATCATCCTCAATTTTTACAACACAGCCAGAATCTACCAATTTTTTTGCTTTTTTGACAGTATTGG
>DASCQR010000021.1:0-8153 GCA_036013185.1 Candidatus Nitrosopumilus sp.
CAACCAGATCAAACAAAAATTCGAATAGACAATTGTGACATGTTTCTGACAAAAGAAGGATTATTTTTTCTAGTAATTAAAACTAGAAGCATAGATGTTACAAAAGCACCAAAAAAAATTGTTGCAGAAGAAATAGAAAAATTAAGAGAAAAATTTGAAATTTTAGAATCAATAGATCTCCACCCAGATGACAAAGATCATGCAATGGTAATTGCAAGATACAAAAACTAAATTTTATTCATAATTTTTTGAACAGGTTTCCAACTTTTACGTACAAAAACAGGCATGACATGATTTTTTTTGTAATATTTAGTCACAAATTTAACAGTAGTAGAATCAGAAGGATAACCACTACCAAGATTATGAGTTTTCTTTAATTTTTCAATTGATTTGTCTCTAGTTACTTTTGCAAGAATGGATGCAGCTGATACCACAACAAACCGACTATCTGCATGATGATATGATTTAATTTTATGACCATCAGAAAGCTGAGAAATTTCTTTCCCAAATCTAAGGGGTTTTACATCACAAGAATCAACATAAGACGTATCAGCATCTAATTTTGAAACTACTTTTGCCATATACTTTGCTTCTAAATTATTCAAAAGATGTTTCTTTACACTTGCATCAATAGAACGAGGTGGGATTTTAGTTATATAATAATCGTCAACAATTTCAATTATTTTTTTATAAAGAAATTTACGAGATTTGGAAGTAAGTTTTTTTGAATCTTTCACTCCAAGTTTAGTTAATTTTCTCAAATTTTTTTTTTCCAAAGAAATTCCAGCAATAACTAAAGGTCCCAACATAGAACCTCTTCCTGCATCATCAATTCCACAAATTTGCACAAATCTTGTCTTAAAATACAAGTATTAAACCGTTATACGTAATAAAAAATTAGAAAAATTAATGGAAGAATCAAATGAAATATTTCAAGAGATTATAGAAGGAAATACAAAGCTATTAGTTCCAAAAAAATCATTAACCGAAAAAGTGCCACCAATAAAACCAGCATTTTTCAATCCCAAAGCAAAAACAAATAGAGATTTTTCAATTATTGCATATGCAGCATTTTTAAATAAATTTGAAGGTCCAAAAATTTTCTTAGAATCATTATCAGGTATAGGTGCAAGAGGATTACGGGTTGCAAATGAATTAAAAATTGAAAAAATTATCATAAATGATCTAAATCCAACTGCTCTAAAACTAGCAAAAAATTCAGCCATTCTAAATAATTTAGATAATGTTGAATTTACTGAAAAAGAAGCATGTGTGTTCCTAAATGGACACTCAAGGAAAGGAAATCGAGGCTCACTAGTAGACATTGACCCATTTGGTTCACCTGCAGCATTTTTTGATTGTGGTATTAGAGCAACCATGCACGGAGGAATTTTATCAGTAGCAGCAACAGATCTTCAGGTTCTAAATGGTCTTTTTCAAGGAGCATGTAAGAGAAAATACGGCGGAATACCAATACGAGTAGAATATGGAAATGAAATGGCAATCAGATTGATTTTAGGATGTCTTCGGACTGTAGCTGCAAGATTAGGAGTGACAATGATTCCAATGTTTGTTGAAAGTGAAATGCACTACTATAGAACATATGTAAAAATTTTAAATCGAACCGATCAAGAAGAAAATGTTGGATATATTTTACATTGTAAAAATTGTGGGAACAGAAAAACATCAATTGAACAACAACAAGAATGTGATTTATGTAAATCAAAAAATAGTGTTGCAGGACCATTATGGATAGGAAAAATATTTGATAAAGAATTTGTTAAAAATATGATTGAGGAAATTCCAAAATTAAACATACAAGAATCATGTAAAAAAACAATTCACAAATGTTTAGATGAAACAGAAATGCCAGAATTTTATTTTACATTAGATGAAATTGCTAAAAGAATAAAAAAATCACCACCAAAATTAGAAAAAATTCTTATGAATTTGAAAGAAAAAGGATTTACATCTAGTGTTACAGCATTTAATCCAACAGGATTTAGAACTAATGCAAGCATAAATGAAATAATTGAAATTTTTGATTTATCCAGTAAATCCCATACAAACACAGTATAATTCACTGCTTTGTTTTCTACTGGCATCAGGTTTTGTAAGATTAATTCTTGCAAATTTTTTCTTTACATAGTCTCTAAATTCTAAAGAAAATTCACCGTCAAATATTTTGAAAACAGCATTTCCTTTATGAGCTAAAACTTTATCCATGATTTTAGTACAATCATAATTTAAAGAAATTTGTCTGGCATGATCAACGGACCAATTTCCAGTAACCTGAGGAGAAAGATCACATATCACAGCACCCACTTTACGCCCAAAATAAGATAAAACATCATCAACTAAAGATTCATTTTCAATATTGTCTCTAACAATATGAGCACCTGGAATTTCTTCAACATACGACAAGTCAACACCCATTACTTTGCCTTGATTTCCAACTAATTTTACAGCAACTTGTGTCCACCCACCAGGAGCACATCCAAGATCTAATACATAAAATCCAGGACCTATTAATCGATAAGATTGATTCAATTCTTTTAATTTGTAAGCAGATCTTGCTCTGAAACCTTGTTCATGAGCCAATCTTCTATAATGATCTTTACGTGCATCTGCTAATTTCATTTGGCCTTCTTAGGTTTTTTGTATTCAGCAATCACCCAATCCTCTATCAATTGACAAGTTTTTGGACTTATTTCACCATCTAGAGAACATTTTTGTTCAACAGTACAAACCAAACACGGCGAATTTTCAATAGATTGTGTACTGATGGGTGTTTTCTTTAAAATTAATTTGTATGTCCAACGTTCTTTTTCAAGAAGTTTTTCTCTGTTAATGGTACCCATTCTTTCAAGTTTCAACGATAACCTCGAGCCATCACGACTAGAAAGTTTGAGTTTTTTCCAAAGTTCACTTTGTAACATTCCATCAGATTCACGTTCAGCTAAAATATCATATATTTTATTTGTTAATCTTTCCATGTCAACTTTTTCAATTTGGAAATTTTCAATTTCTTCTTCAGTAAGTTGTTCTTCTAATTCTTCTTCAACTGTTCTTTCAGCTGCTTTCTTTTCTTCCTCTAATTCTTTTTTAGTTAATTTTTTTGGTTTTTCAGGTTTTGCTTCAACTTTTTTTGTTACTTTTTTAGCAGGTTTTGCTTTAGCTTTTTTTGTTACTTTTTTAGCAGGTTTTGCTTTAGCTTTTTTTGTTACTTTTTTAGCAGGTTTTGCTTCAAGAATTTTTGTTTTCTTTTTTAATTCTTCAATTTCTGCTTTTATTTTCTTTGCTTCATCAAGTTTTGTCATATTATCACCATTCTTTTTAAATTCAATTTCTCACTTATTTTATAAAAATTCATTCCTATTTAATAGTAAATATCCCAACAGCAGAAATTTCAGATAAGTCTTTTGAAATCATATCTGCAGTTATTTTATAAGAACCAGATGTAGTTATGACTTTAGAAAATTTATCATCATTTGGAAAAAAATTCCCGTTTTCAATACACTGATTAAAAAAACCGTCCTGAGTTATAATTTCATCGTTTTCAGAATTATAAATTGTGATATACAGATCACCACAGCTAAACGTAGAGTCATTAATTTTTACTTGTATTTCTATAGGCTCTGAATTAAGATAGTGATTGGAAAGTCCAATAAATTCAAATTTAGAATTATGAGATGAATCACCTTCAGAAAAAGACATTGGCCACATATTCAATTCTCTATCAGGTTTTTGAACAGTGTCAGCCATCACAATAGAACCAAAAGCAATGGAGAAAATAACAGGCAAAACAAATACAACAATCTGTCGTGTAGAGGCCATTTTGTTCTAAACTTGACAATTCCCTTATATCTATTTAGCAAAAAAACAGATCAAGACTACATTGTGACGAATGAGTTAAATCGTATCCGTGTAAATATCGCTATATGCGACTTAGAAAATTTAGGGTCAGAGCATATCGATGTATTCATGATTCTGGAGAAATTACTGTAGGCGATTTAGCAGCCTTTATTGGTAGAAATGAAAGTGGAAAAACAACAATTCTACAAGCATTGACATTACTAAACAGAGATGAAATAATTTCAGATTTAGACCTATGTGACGAAATGACAGAAGAACTCAAAGAGGAAGTCAAACTTGCTGAAGGCGAATTTGAATTAAATGAATATGAAACAGAATTATTAAAAGAAAAATTTCCTGAATTACCAAAAATTGAAAAAATTAAATTATTTAGAACCAACAGAAATCCAAAAGTACAATACAAATTTGAAGGAACAAAAATTGATGAAATAAAAGATGAAGGCCTTAATTCATGGGAAAATTTTACAAAAGAAATTATTGAATTTCTAGATACGCTTCCTAATCATATTAGAAGTCAAATGAATATAAAATTATTTGAAGGTATAATTCCAATTAATCAAGAATTATTTGATAGTGCAATGGCAGAATTTAGAAATGAGTTAAATGTTATAGCAGTTGAGGAACCAAAAATTCTTGAAGAATGGGAAAATATTTATCAAAAACAAGAAAATCAATTTTCAAATCTTTCTAGTAGTGGAAACCAAAAAGTGGCATTACAGAATTTTATTTCAGCTGAACTACATCCAAGGTTCGTATATTTTTCAGATTATAAAAAAATTTATGGAAATATCAATCTAAATGAATATCTAAGAAAAGAGAATGAACAAAAACAAAATTCAATAGAATTCATTGAAGAATTTGATAAAGCTGAAACAGTCAGAAATTTATTTTATTTAGCAGAATTAGACATGAATGAATTAGAAGATGTCAAAGATCAACCATCAAAATGTATCAAATTACTCAATACTGCAAGTAACAGACTAACAAAAAAATTAAATCCCGCATGGAAGGGAGATCCTATTCATGTAGATTTAAGATACAATCCAGGAAACATTCTGAGTGTAGTAATTTCAGATGTACATAAAGATGGAACGATTACAAATACAGGATTGTTAAATAGACGTGCAGAAGGTTTCAAGTGGACATTTTCATTTATAGTAAACTTTGCAGCTGAAACACAACGTTCAGAATTAAAAGAAGCAATATTACTTTTAGATGAACCTGCAAGAAATCTTCACCCAACACAACAAATGGGAATTTCGGATTTGTTGAAAAATTTAGCAGGTTCCAATCAAGTTCTTTATGCAACACATTCACCATTTATGATATTTGATTATACACCAGGCAATTTACTAGTTGTTGAATTAGACAAAAGAAAACATTTGAGTAGAATTTTTTATGATTATTGGAATGCAGATGATAAAACACTAACTCCGATTTTATACGGTTTATGCAGGGGTCAAGTAGAAGCAATAGTAGACAGAGAAATTGGAACAAATTCTCGACCAGTAATAATTGTAGAAACCATGTCAGATTCCATGTATCTTAATTCATTTGATAAATTTTTACAAGATCCAAATATTTCCATGAATCCGTTAAATGTGATTGCAGCATATAATAAGAATTCAGTTTTGCCATTAGCAATTTTTTATAGAAATCATGGATACAAAACATTTGTTTTATTAGATAATACACAAGAATCTCAACAAATTTCTGCACAATTAGAATCAAATCAATTTTCAGCAGTTCAAACAATTTTCTTTGAAAGAGAGGGCAAAAAAGTGGAATCCATTGAGGATTATGTGGTAGCTGAGGACTATTTGTATGCAGTAAATCAGACTTATGAGATTAAATTAAGACAAGAAGGATATTCAAATCTTACACCTGAAAATATTGATTCAAAGGATTCCAAAGGAATTTTAGAAAAATTAAGAAGAGTTTGGCAAGAACATAATGACGATGATTGGGGTGAATTTAACAATGAAGAGATTACAAGGTACATTTGTGAAAAGATATCTCTTGAAGAAACAAATTTCTTATCAGATAAAACCAAAGATCAATTTAGATCGTTGTACAGATTAATTGCTGAACGTATAAGACAATATCAAAATACAGTAACCAAACCGGATCTTGAAAAATTTCAAAAGAAGAAGGAGTAAAGGAGAAAATTACTAATGGAAAAAACAAAATTAAAAAAAGAGTTTAAGTCGCATATGAAAAAAACTAGTATCATGAATAAATCCTCAAAACGAGGAATTTTCCTTGCAGTAATTGTATTATTTTCAATTTCCTTAATTTTAATTCCATCAAATGTGTATGCTGAAAAAATTTCTGCAAAAAGTGTGGGAGTGGATAAAACATCCATAATTACATTTACCAATGATGGAAAAAATGAAATCAAAATATTTAGAATTTGGTTAAGTCAAGATGCAAATTTTCAATCATTTAAAACAGAAAAAGGATGGAGTGGTGAAAAAAGCCAACAGGGAGTAATAGTTTTTTCATCATCTGAACCAATTAAAGAAAATGAATCTGTAAAATTTGGAATTAAAACTGATAAACCAAAGCCAGTAATTAATTGGAAGGGATTAGATACAACAAATGGATTAGTAGATACAGGAGTTGTGGGTACAACAAAGATACAAAAAGTTGATCAAAATCCAATAATTGACTCAAATGAAAATTCTATCATAATTTCAGACGGTGAAATATTTTCAGATTCAATATTTAGAATAATTCCAGATAAACCAAATGTGGGTTCAACAATAAGGGTTACAGGTCAAAATTTTGGGGCAACTCAGTTTTTTGAGTTCCATATAGATAATGAAAAAATTGGAAGTTTTGAGACTGACAATGAAGGTAATTTTATGACAACAATGAAAATTCCAAATGAACTTACAAAAGATAGAGTAGATTTTAAAATTAAAAACAATCAAGGAGAAGAAAAGACTGTCAGTTTAAGATTAGGAAACAGTGAAAACAGGATAACAGAGTTAGAAGATGCAAAAATTACAATTAATGGGATTGACAACATTGTACATAGAGGAGATATTTTAGAATTATCAGGAACTGGAAATCCAGGTACTTCAATTATTTTAGAAATAAAAGATCCGCAACAAAAAATCATTAACAGTAGAACCGCAAAAGTAGATGGTACAGGAAAGTGGGAATTGGAATCAAATATCAACATTCCATTTGATGCGCCATTTGGAAAATATACCATTACAACTTCTGATGGGAGAAATCAAAATCTAAAATATTGGACAATTGAAACAAATAAAATAATTTTATTAAATCCAACTCAAACAATGTTTGAAGCTGGAAAAATAATTAAATTCAATGGAACTGCAATTCCAAATAAACTAATTGAATTGATGTTAGAAGATAATTTCGGAAATGAAGTAACTTCAGATATTTTTCGAGTAGAAGAAACAGGATTTGTGGAATTTGAATATCAAACAACAGAAAATGATGACGAGGAAGGGACATGGACATTAGTTGCAACTCAAAACAACATTAAAGAATTCATTTATGTAGGATATGGAGAAATGCCAACAATTCCAGTCAATTTAGAATTTAATAAAGCAAATTACAATCAATCAGATAAAGCAATTATTTCATTAATAGGAAAACCATCAGATGTTTTAAAATTGATGATTATTAATCCATCTGGAAGTATTGACAGTGAAGAAATAGAGATTAAGTTACAGGAAGATGGAAGAGGCACTTATGAATTAGAGTTAACGGGTTATGCTTCAGGAATTTATACGGCAGTAATCAAAAAAAGTAATTCTCAAAGTAGTGAAAAATTTTCAGTGGGATTACAGTTAGGCTCAGGTCCTATCGATGCAAAAACAACACAGACAGAATATAATCCAGGTGACCGTATTCTACTAATTGGTTCAACAAATCCAAATGTACTATTGAAAGTAGCATTGGTAGATCCTAACGGAATTGAAGTAAAAAGTTTAGATGTACCATCAAAGAGTGATGGAACATTTACAGTGGATAAAATTAAAATTCCTTCAAATGCAATATCTGGAACATGGAAAATTAATGTTAGTAGCGGCTCAAATTTAGATAAAACAGAATTTGAAGTGATTTCCTCACATGAAAGTGGAATGATAATTACGATTGGAGAAATTATTGAAATTCCTGGATTTGGAGAAAGTATCAAAATTGGAATTACAGCTACTCAAAAATCATCAGTGACATTACAAGTATTCGATCAAAATTCTAATTTAGTCAGTGAAATTCTTTCATGCACACCTACAACT
>DASCQR010000022.1:0-13131 GCA_036013185.1 Candidatus Nitrosopumilus sp.
ATATGATTATCGTAATGTAAAATCCTAAAGCAATTCTTTGAATCGATTCTAAGGCACTGGGTGTAAATACTTCGGGGTTTTGATATCTGCCGTATAATAGAAATAAAATTGTAATTGAAATAAATCCTAAAACAATAATTTTTTTGCCTTTTATGTCTGTCATACCTTCTTTCATTTTTGTTCCTTTTTTATTAAATTAAATTCTTGTTAGCTTAATTTAGGCACAAAAATATAGATTATTGCAATTATTTCTAATCGGCCAAAAATCATTAAAAATCCTAATACTATCATTGTTGCAGGATCTGTTTCAGAATCTATGACTCCTGCTGATAATCCTCCTGTGGTGATTATTCCTGCAGCTTCAAAAAATGCGTCTTGATATGGAACATCTTCTATTGCAGAAAGATGTGCACCAGTAATTGCAGAAATAGTTGGAAATAATGCTAAGATGATTAATGTTGATATGATCTCTTTTTTATTTTGACTTGGTAATTCTGATCTTCTAACTTTGGTAACAAATGATCTGAAATCTTTAAGATGAAATAATCTAAATATCTTTAATCCTCCGGCTGTTGAAAATCCACATCCTCCGATAAACATTAGAATAATTAGAATTGTATGTGCTCCTCCACTTAATCCAGCTAAGCTTTCCATTTGTAACCCTGCGGTAGTACTGGCAGAAACTGAATAAAATGCACTTTGCATTGGATCCAAACCACTTATTCCTGCAAACAACATTGTAGCACCTCCTAATATTGCAAAATATGCTAATACCTCTTTTCCTAGTTTAGGCGATAAGAATTTTTTTCTAACAAATGCATAATGGAATGTAAATGGAAGTGCACCTAATATCATTGCACCCATTAATACAATGTGTTCTTGCCATAGTAGACCTTCTAGAATGGTAGATGTCGGTGTAAACCCACCTGTTGATAGTGTACTCATCGCTAACGAGAAATTATCAATAATGTTCCTTTCTCCAAATATGTATAGCAATAATGCAACAATTACAATGTAAATCGCAAAAATTACTGTAATTGTAAGAAAGAGTTCTTTCATGTGTAATGTCTTGCCTGATATGAAACCACGCATTGCCTGTAGTTTGGACTCTGGATAAAATGCAGTAATAACCAAGTAAATGAAACTCATTCCCCCTACTAATTGTGTATAACTTCTGAAAAATGTGAAACTCTGTGATAATTTTTCTGGTTCATCAAATAATGATATGCCTCCTGTTGTAAATCCAGCTGCACTTGAAAAGAATGCATTTGCAAATACCTCAACACCTGTTTCATCACTTGGAAAAACGTACAGATATGGGACTGTGCCAAACAATGACAGTAAAAATAAACTCGCAAATACAAGAATTGATGCTTGTTGTAAATTTAGACTAGATTTTTCACCATATGAATTTAAGAAAAATCCTGTCACTAATAATAAAACTGTAGTTAAGTAAATTCCTGTAGCTGCAACTGTATCTTCTAATAATGTTGCAACAATTGCTGGGACCAGTAACAACACTCCTGCAAACTGCAACACAAATCCTAAATTACCTAAAACTGCTTTTACTGGTGGACTTAAAAGTCTGGGCGATGTAGCTGTTGCATCTCTAATCACATTTGCAATGGTGGATTGAAATATCATTCCCATTACTTGATTCTTTTTTGAAACAACTGGAAGTTTTCTGACGTTATTATCTCGCATGATGTGTAATGCATCTTGTAATGTTGATTTTTCATTAATGGTAATCAGTGGCTTGCTCATTATTTCTTCAAGTGTTGTTGCTTCAGCATATACTGAGGCATCACTGACTTTACTAAGAATATCTTCATCTGTAACAATTCCGACTGGAAATTTATTTTTGTCAATAACTATAATATCATCTGTTTCATAATTTCGCAGCATGGTTGCTGCATCTCTTGTTTGAGTTCTTAAACCCAACATCAAAACATCTTTGTTCATATACTCTGTAACATATTTTTCAAGAACATATGATACTGCTTTTTCAGGATTTGTTGACATTAAGCTTCCTTATATCGGGATTTTAAATAATTTGGGGTCGTACAATTAATGATCGATATCGAATGAATTTATTTTGTTTTTGATCCCCTGTTTTTGCTATGTTTATTAGTCATTTCTACGAACTTTATGCGTATTCAAATGGATATTGATCAAGCACAAGAACCTGATTATGATTCAGTAGCAATTGACTATGTTGGTTTTGTAGATCCATATGCATTAGAAGGAATGGTTGTTTTGAAAGCTGACAATGGCAAAGAATTTCACATGCGTGCTTTTTCTGGAGAAATTGCTAAACATATTTCAAGTTTTGATGAACCAGATGATGATCAGACCCCTTCAATTTATCGTATGATAGAAGAAATTTGTGAACAAAATGAACTATCCCTAGTGAAAGTCAAAATCTATGGTAGTGGAGATGTACTAAGAGCAAATCTCTACTTTACAGGTAGGACAGATCTTGTTTTGAAAAACCATCGTGCATCTGATGCAATGGCTTTAGCTGCGTATTACAAAATTCCTATATTGGTTAGAAAAAACTTGCTTAAAGAACGAATGGAAGCCTAATTTTCATTAATTCGAATGGTTTTTTTCATAGTATTTTGATAACAAATTATGAATCAACAAGAGGAATTAATGGATAGTATACTAAATACAGATCTAGAAATAGTTGAGACAGTCAGGACATTACAAAACGAAAATTGGAATGATGAAAATCTAAAAAACCAGGTTACTGATCTGCTTAAAATCCACGATGATATGATTACAAAACTGAGATCTCTTCAAGGTGATGATCATAGTTGTGGTTGTGGTCATGACCATTGCTAATTAAATGCAATTATTTTTTAATGCTTCATAATTCGGCAATTTCTTCACCATTCAGTGTAGCTTAAAAATTTGATTAATCATCAGCAATAATTTACATTTCTGGAGTAGTATATTGTTATTGCACAACAAAAACAGAACATTTTTTCATGTGTATTGTGATTTTTTAATATGGTTAATTTTGAAAAAGTTTATCAAAAAACTGCATTGAAAATTATTAAACGATGTCATGGTGCAATTAAAATTACAAAACATGGAAAAATTGTGGAAGTTTATGATGTAAAACGTCATATTTGGAGTGATGGACTTGCAGGACTAATAATCAAAGAGGAATGCAGACTAGCAAATCTAAAAGAATGGGAATTTGCAAATGTTCGAGGGCATATCATAAAAGAACTATTGTCAAAATCTGAGAATTAGTTTTTATTGTTTTCTACCTTTGCTAATTCCCACTGCTGATTAATTTTTTCAATATTTTCTTTAACAAATTTTTTTCCATCTTCTTTTAAAATAATTGAAGGATTTGTATTTCTTGTAAACCAATTATCTTTTTTATTGATAGTGATTAAATTCATTTCTTCTAATTTGTTGACATGTTCTCTAAATTTTCCAATATTGATTTTTTTACACTTTTTAAAAATATCTGTGTATTTTGTAATTGCATTAGTAATTGATGCAAGAATAAGATAATCTACAGTGTTCAAAGAATTTGACTCCATTTCTATTTTTTAATTACACGTGATATTTATGAAATTATTTTATGATCACTTTAAAATATTGATCTAATGCCCTGCTAATATGTAACCTTACGAACCAAATGTGGTTCTTTTAGCATAATTGTATCTCCTTTACTTGATGATAATTCTGGATTTATCAACTTGTTAGTTGTTATTACAATTAGTGCTTCACATCGTGAACATAGAATTGTTCTGCCTCCTGATCTTTCTTCTCTAATCAAATCTTTTTCTAATCTATCATCTTTTTGACATGTAGGACATAATCTTGGTTCTTTTTCTATACTTATGATTTCTTTAATGAATATTGTTTTACTCATATTTTTTCTTCATTAATTGTCCAGAATAATGTTTGTAATGTTAATTGGTATCAGCAATCCATTTCAGATGTCAAACCGTTTTAATCATCTGAAATTAGAATGAAAGGTATTCAACATATTCCCCTATCTAACCAATTAACGATTTTGATTTTTTTATCGAAAATATATTTTCTTCAATTTTTCAAAATTTCTTATATTATATATTTGATAAATTTTGATATTTATTGAAATAATTATGAAATAGTGTTAAATAGTAAGAATTCTTATAATATATGATGTCGTTAGTTATAAAATCTAACGAATAACTTGCGTAGCCCCGCAGAACGAAAAAGGCACTCAGGCGTTTGACGCTTGACCACAAGAGGAAATCTCTTAATGTTCTGCAGTTAAGGGGTTTACGCCTTTATTTTTATTTCAATCAATCCTGTATATTTGAAAAATTTTTTAATCTAAACATATTTGAAATCCTTGTAAGAAATTTTAATGATTTGACAACAAAATATGATAATTTGATTTTAGATTCTGTTTTTCAATGGTCTGAAATAAAAAATGTTGTTGAAAAATGTAATGGAGATGAACTAGAAGTAACTAATTCAATCAAAAGATTGATCAGTATGGGGTTTCTAGAATCTAGAACTTTAAAAAATGTAATTTTATATAAAAAATATGATAAACCTCAAACTCATGAACAATTTTCTAAAATGATGGATGATTTTTTGTCTCATCAAAAAGACGAAATTGAATCAATCAAAACAATTCCTACCATTATGATAAGTGATGGAAGTCAATTTGGATTTAGTGTTAAGGGATTGCAATTATTAGAACACGTTCAAGAGGAAATCGATAGAGTATCTATGGTTGTTGTGAGACTTGATCATTATGATAAAATAAGAATTTTACAGCATCCTATAGCTCAACAACGAATCAAAAGATTACAAAATCATATTAATCAAATAATGAATATCATGTTGGATTCTTACAAAGATATTCATTCTAATGTTGTACTACAGGAATATTTTAAAAATCACACAAAAATTAGGTAATCTATTTTTTTTATGTTACTATTTCGTCTAGACGATCTTCTTCTTGAGCTCTTTTGATTTCCATTGCAATTCTTCTACCTACTCCAAATGTTTGACCATATTGATATTTTGTATATGGGCTTGTTGTTGCAACAATTGGGTTTCCTGGAACTCTTAATGAGACATCATATACAATTAATTCTAAATCTTTTGTGATTACACTCTGAAGTGAAAACGGACCAATAATGCCTGGTGCATACTCTTTTTTTGTTGCAGTTACAAATTTGTCCCCCATTTTGAGAACTTTTTCTAATAGTGATTCTCTAATGCTAGCAGGAGTGTGACCTACTTCAATATTTTGTAAATCTATATCCATTTCTAATTGTTCTTTTGCTGGTAACGCATTGTAATCATGAATGTTTGTTTGTAGTCTTCTTTCAATCCCGATAAAATCTACTTGATTTGAAATAGGTGTGTGAAAGAAATTAAAATTCATGTATGTTCCAATAGCTAATTCTTCAATACTTGCTTTTTCTAAATCTTTTTTTGCAATAACACCTTGTTTAATTTTTTGTTCCGATTTTTCTTTATAATCTTTGTATGACGAAACTGTAAAAAATGCTCTTTCCAATGGCCTATTTTTTTCTTGAACTTTTACAATGGATGGCTTGTTGATTCTTTTTGGATCTTTGAATAATTTTGGATATTTAATTCTGGCTTTTTCCAATAAGTAATACTGTCCTTTTTTGGCAGTTCTTTCCTCAGCTTGAAATAATTTTCTATTTCCAAAAATTGGAACCTTGAATGTGTTTTCTATTGTTTTGTATCCTAAGTATACTGTAAGTGATCTGTGTGGAACAATTATCGTGTTTGTATCTCTTAACATTTTTTGGTTTTTAGCTGATGCCATTTCTTTGAATTTATCTAAAACAACTATCTGATCTGCAATTCTGTTAAATCTTTGATATGGTCCTTCTCTGCCTTTTTGACAAAAAACAGTTGTTTCAAAATTTTCATCTTTTGCTCCATCCATTACTTCCAAGGCTGAATGACTTCCAAGAACTCCTATTTTTACATCTGAATAACCATTAACTATTTTTTTGATTTCAGAACTTTTAATCATATTATGCCTAAATATTAGCATCTAATATATGTAAAATAATTATTTGATAGATCAAAATCAACCAAAATGTTTTTTTTAAGTATAAACTAGAGTAAGTAATGTTTTATTCATTTGAACTTCAAATGGCCGGTGTCATTTTATTTACTGCTATGACTGTATGTGGGATATCATTATGGATTAAACGAAGAAAATCAGAAAAAGAATCCACTGAGTCTATTGAGCAAGACGTTTCAGAAAATATCTGATTTTATCCAAAAATTTTGGTTGTGATGATTTTGTTTGTGTAATCATAATTGTTATTTGATCTATGCAACAAATTTCGTGTAATTAACCTTAATCAGCCTCTTTGTTACAATTAATACACATCTTTTTTGATAAAATTTCAAACCAGGTGAAATTATGGACATATCCTTTTTTGCAACTCATAAAGTAAATTTCTATAAAAAAAATATTCAAGGTAAATGGTCAAATCTAACATCGATCTGAGCCTAATCTCAAATAATTATTTCAAAAAATCATGTATATTTCAAAATTTGAGACTAGAAATCATACTTTTTATCTGATAGTTATTTTAAATTATTTAGGGAGGTATGGAAAAATATTGAAAGATTACGATTATCAAAAATATTTTGTTTTAATTTTCAATTCCTATAACTTACATTGAAATTAATTGTTGGCATAACTGGAAGTACTGGTGTTATTTACGGTATTAGAATGCTTGAAACACTAAAGAAATTAGAAATTGAAACTCATTTGGTAATGTCTGAATGGGGAGAAAAATGTATTTCAATGGAAACTGAATTCACCCCTGAATATGTACAATCTCTTGCTTCAACTTTTTCTGATGAAAAAAATATGGCTGCAAGTGTCTCTAGTGGAACTCATAGAATCAATGGCATGATTGTTGCACCATGCAGTATGAAAACATTGGCTGCAATAGCAAATGGATATGACGATACCCTAGTTGCAAGGTCTGCAGGTGTTACAATTAAAGAAGACCGAAAATTAATTTTAATGGTTAGGGAAACTCCTCTTTCTGCAATACATTTAGAAAATATGTTGAAACTATCTAGATTGGGAGTAATTATTTTACCCCCAGTCACTGAATTTTACACAAAGCCAAAAACCATTGATGATATTGTAAATCATGGCGTTGGAAAATGTCTTGATCAATTTGATATTGATCATGATTTATACCAACGTTGGGGCAGTTTTTAAATTACCATTGTCTAAATTTTCTTTAGAAAAAATTATTCATGCAAATAGAAAGGATGTTTTTGATATTTTTTCAAATTATGAAAAACATGAAAAATTAATTCCTAACTATTTTCCATCAATTCGTATTCGTTCAGTAAGAGATAACATTGCAGTAATGGAAGAACATTTCATGCTTGGAGATTTGGAGTTTCTTTTTATGTCCAAACATGTTTCTACTCCGTTTGTTTTACATGAAGTTTTTGTCATTGGTGGGAAATCTAAGGGTAGTTACATTCGACAAGAATTCATTGAAATTTCAGAAGGCACAAAAGTAATGGTAGATGTTAATTTAAAATTAACAGGAAAATTAAAAATTCCTCAATTATTAGATTCATCAAAATTAACTAAAAATTATTCTGATTTATTGGATGATTTGGCTACGTTATGCGAAAAATCAGTCTGATTTTACTTTGTCTTTAGAGCTTTCGTCTAATTCTCCCTTGAAATCTTTTAGTTCTTTATCTCCTTCAATTTTTCCTTTTTCAAATTCTCCTTTGGCTTTACCAAATGTTTTTGCCAGTTCCGGAATTTTTTTTGCGCCAAAAATCAATACACCTATGACTACAACCAATACTATGATTTCAGTACTTCCAAGCATTATATCCCTACTTCTCTGATTTCAGATTTAAGTGTTCGACTTTTTACGTTGGTTACGCTCAATGAATAGCATGCCTGCAAAATACAAACCAATCATTGGTCCTGCAACAAACATCATTGTAACCCCTGTTCCATCTGGTGTAATTATTGCACCAAAAATCACTATTATCACAATTGCATATCTGGCATTTTTTCTCCAAAAATCAGAACTTACCATTTCAGACATTGATATTGCATACATGATTAATGGTAATTGAAATGAAAAACCAAACGCTAATAAAAATTGTAAAACAAAAGTAACAAATTCCATTACATTTAGAAAAGTCACTAAACCTGCAGATTCTCCGTATCGATATAAAAATTCTAAAATATATGGAATGACAAAATTATATGAAAATATACAACCTGCAATAAATAATCCTAATGCTGGTAATGAAATATTTCTACTAACATTAATTTCATTTTCTTTTAATGCCGGTTTAATGAATCCCACAAATTCTTTGATAATTATTGGCATGCCAACAACCATTCCTACAAGTGCTGAAACATACATTTGTGCAAAGAAAGCTTGCCCTGGAGCTGTCTGAATTAATTGAACATCTCCTGGAACTAAATTTTCTCTCATATGATTAGTGATTTGTGCTGCAATATTGTTTTGAGGATCTGGTAATGGATAGTACAAGGTAATTTCCCCTATTGTGAAAGGTTCTGCATGAAATGTTAAGATTATAACAGTAATTATTCCAATAACTAGTACTATTCTGAGTAATCTTTTTCTCAATTCTTCCAAATGTGAATTAATACTTTCTAAATCTGACATTGTTAATTATTTTATCTTATGATGTATGAAAATGTATATTTTTGTTATATTGTTTATTTTGGAATTGGCAATAATTTTGCTTCAGGCATACCTGATTCTTTTAATGCCTCTGCTGAAATATCCTCGAATTCTAATGAAATAATTGCTTTGACATTAAATTTGCTTTCCATATCTTTTGCTAATTTTCCGATTTCTTTACCAGAATAGATTTCATCCGAATCTTTCAAAAAGATTCTATCTCCTTTTTCCATTTCTTTTCCGTTGAATTTATTTTGTAAAAATTTAGTGATTTCCGGTAATTCTTTTCTATCAATATTGTTATGAAAATAACAAATTCCATTTACTGATTCATAATCATACGCTGCACCATTTTTGTATAGAAAAACTCCTATGAAATGGGCTTCATCTTCAGGTTCTCTAATGCATTTAATTTCCCAATTTAGTAATTTACTCTCATCGTAATTAAAATTCTCAATTTCATCTGAAGTAATCTTCCAATAACGCATTCTTTCTTTTCTTGCCATACTGTAATGAGTTTAGTATTTCTGATATAACTATCTAACCCTTAACTCTCTCAAGAAATTTAAATTAATAGCCTAATGCATGCATGAAAGAAAATTATTTTTAAAATAAAATAATTTATGTAATTTTTAAAATTATTCGGAAGATAGATTAATCAGTATTTTGTATTATCAAAATATGGTAAACTATCATATCCATGTAACGATTGAAAATAAGCCTGGAATTAGTGATCCTGAAGGAAAGACAATTTTAAATGATTTAGTTTTGAAGGGCACTCATCAAAATGTATCAGATATTAAGACTGCAAAAATGCTAAAATTTTCAATTGATGAAAAGGATAAAGAAACTGCAAAATCAAAGATTCAGGAAATTTGTGATGAATTGCGCATTTACAATCCCATGGTTAGTGTAGTGGCAATTAATGTATTTGATGCCTAATCTGATTCTGTATTTTTTATGGTCTCGTTAATCAAAATTTTGCTACGTAAAAATTCTGTTAAGTCTGTTTGGGTAATCACTCCAACTAAATTTTCGTCTTCTAATACTACAAGACGTCTGATATTGTTGTTTAACATTTTTTGAACTGCTAATTCGATAGAGGAATTCGGTTCAACCCATTTGAATTTTTTTGACATAATTGATTCCAATGTTGTTGATGATGCTTGTTTGTTCTCTGCAACAATTTTCCTTACTATGTCTCTTTCAGAAATGATGCCTATGGGATTTCCTTTCTTAACGACCACCAGAAAACTGATTTCCTTTTCTTTTAGGACTTCTGCTGCATCTTGAGCTTTTTTTTCATTCTCAATTGTTATAACGTTTTTTTGCATGATATCTCTGACTTTAGACATAGCGATCACCCAAATTATTGGCATAAAAATTGTTTCTGGCTGGGCTCAAATTAAATAACTCTGAATCTAAAAAGAATTGTGAACGTTGGTGTTGTAGTTTTTCCTGGAAGTAATTGTGATCGAGATATGTTTCATGTCCTGTCTGATGTTTTTAACCTCAATGCCCAATATTGTTGGCATGATAAACCTCTTCCAAAAAATTTGGATGCTGTTGTTTTGCCTGGAGGGTTCTCTTACGGTGATAGGTTGAGGGCCGGAGTAATTGCTGCAAATAGTCCAATTATTAAAGATGTTAAAAAAATAGCAGGAAAAGGAACTCCAATTTTAGGAGTATGTAACGGATTTCAAATTTTAGTAGAATCAGGATTACTCCCTGGAGTTTTACTAAAAAATGATTCTCTTAATTTTATGTGCGAATGGACAAATCTAATTGTTAAAAATAACAAAACTCCTTTTACAAATCAATTTGAATTAAATCAAAAAATCCCTATCCCCATTGCAAATGGTGAAGGACGTTACTTTGTTGATGATGAAACGTTAAACAAACTTGAAAAAAATAATCAGATTGTTTTCAAATATGATCAAATTGTAAATGGATCCTCTCATCAAATTGCTGGTGTTTGTAGTGAGGATGGTAATGTTGTTGGTATGATGCCACATCCTGAAAGAGCAGTTGAATCTGAAATAAATCCTAAAGACAATAAACCTTCATCATTAATTTTTGAATCTTTGCTAAAAAAAACAGGTATTGAAAAATGAGCTTAGAATCTCATGAATTAGAAGAATTAAAAATAAAGATTGGTAGGGATCCTACTTCCACAGAATTACAAATTGTTGCAGCTGAATGGTCTGAACATTGTTCTTACAAATCATCTAAAAAACATTTGAAAATGTTGCCTATGGATGGTCCGCTTGTAATAAATGAAAAAGGATATGATTCTGGAGTTTTAGATGTAGGTGATGGTTATGTTATAACTGCTCACATTGAAAGTCATAATCACCCTTCTGCTGTTGAGCCTTATGGTGGTGCCGCAACTGGTGTTGGAGGTGTAATTAGAGATATTTTATCTGCTGGTACACGTCCAATTGCTCTTCTTGATGGATTGCGGTTTGGTGATATTGAAAAAGATCAACATGCAAAGTGGCTATTCAAAAACGCTGTAACTGGAATTGCAGATTATGGAAATTGTTTAGGAATTCCAACAGTTGGTGGTGAAGTTGAATTTGATGAATGCTACAAAAATTATGCAATGGTCGATGTAGCTGCAATTGGATTTGGCAAAAAAGAAAATTTAATCAAAAATCATGCAAAAAAAGGTGATGTAGTAGTTCTATTGGGTGGTGCTACGGGTCGAGATGGAATTGGCGGTTCACAATTTGCATCTGATTCTTTAGAAACTGAAGATCGTTCTGCTGTTCAAATCCCTGATCCGTTTATAGAAAAATTAATTATTGAAGCTATTTTGGAAGCACGAAATGAACAGCTAATTCATGCAATGAAGGATCTTGGTGGTGGTGGTTTATCTTGTGCTGTATCTGAAACTGCTGATGCATTAGATATTGGAATTGAAATGGATGTGGAAAAAGTTCACATTCGTGAATCTGACATGCATTCTGACGAAATAATGATTTCTGAATCGCAAGAAAGAATGTTAATTGTTACTGATAATGAAAAATTAATCAAATTACAAAAAATTTGTGAAAAATTCAGAATTGAATGCTCTGTAATTGGACATGTTACATTTGATAACAAAATGCATGTAAAAAAAGGTGAAACATCAATTGCAAATATTTCTACAGATATAGTTGCAAATGCTACTTTGTTAGATTTACCTTCAAAAAAACCCGCCTATTTGGAAACAATTGAAACAACAAAATCATTTCCGCAATTATCTGATTATTCTGAAACTTTAATGAAATTGCTTGGTTCTCCAAATATTGCAAGTAAGATTTGGGTATATGGTCAATATGATCATGAAGTTGGAATTAGAACTGTTACAAAACCTGGTTATGATGCATCTGTTTTGAGGCTGGATAATGGAAAATCTCTTTCAATTAAGATTGATGGTAACCCAAAACAATGTTACATTAATCCTCGTGAAGGTGCAATTGGTTGTTTTGAAGAGGCATGTAGAAATGTTGTTTGTACTGGAGCAAAACCAATTGGAATGCTTGACCATTTACAATTTGGAAATCCAAATGATCCTGAAATATTTTGGACATTTTTAGAATCTCTAAAAGGACTAACTGATTTTGCAAAAGACTTTGAAATTCCTTGTGTTGGCGGTAAAGTGAGTTTGTATAACGAAACTTCTAATGGTCCAATTAAACCCACTCCTGTAATTGGTGTAATTGGGTTAATCGATAAAAAACCTTTAAAAATTCAGAAAATTAATTCTGGAGATTCTTTAATTATAATTGGAGAAACTAAAAATGAACTTGGCGGTTCAGAATATTCTGAATATATTCATAAATTTGTTGGAGGCAAGTGTCCCTCAGTTGATTTTTCAGAATCAAAGAAAAATATGAATTCTGTATTGGAAATAATTGAAACTGAATTAATCAAATATGCCCATGATTGTTCAAAGGGCGGATTAGCAATTGCGATATCTGAACTTTGTATGCACAATCAAATTGGTTGTACCATTTCGTTAGACAAAATTCCTGGTGAAAAATTAGATTCTGATGAGATTTTATTTTCTGAAAGTCATTCTAGATATTTAATTACTTTAGAAAACAAAAATCTTCAAAAATTAGAAGCGATATTGAAAAAACATAACGTGTCATACTCTTTGATTGGAGAATTTTCTGGCAATACAATTCACTTTACGAGTAATTCTAAACCAATTATCGATCTAAGCGTTGATAAAGCACAAGAGACATGGTTTAATTCGTTAAGGAAAATGGTGTTGCATGCCTAAAGTTAAAGAAAATTGTGGGGTTGTAGGAATTTACAGTCTTTCAGGCAAAAATGTTGTACCTATGGTTTTTGATGCATTACGTGCTTTGCAACATAGAGGACAGGAAGCCTGGGGATTTGC
>DASCQR010000023.1:0-5594 GCA_036013185.1 Candidatus Nitrosopumilus sp.
CTCTAAGGGATCATGAGTTCCAACAGGTATTGGTTGACCTTGAATATCAGTAGTACCTGCAATATCAACAACATGAATTAAAACTTCAGCTTGCCTTGCATCATCAAGAAACTGATTTCCTAAACCTTTTCCTTCATGTGCGCCTGGAACCAATCCAGCAACATCAATTAATTTTATTGGAATCAATCTAGTCCCATTTATGCATAATGGATTTTCATGTTTTAATTTAAAATGTTTACAAGCACAATCTGATTGAACATAAGCTACTCCAACATTTGGTTCAATTGTTGTGAATGGGAAATTACCTGAAGCAACAGATGTTTCAGTTGCAGCAGAAAAAAATGTCGATTTGCCAACATTTGCTTTACCAAGTAATCCTATTTGCATACCCACAAAAATGTAATTCTACTTATTAGTATTGCAGAAATCGTTTAATCTAGTTCTAATAATTTAATATTGTGTCAATAGTTATTACTGGAAATCCAGGCGTTGGTAAACATACAATTACAAAAGAAATTTCACAAATACTAAATTTTCCAATAATTGATATCAACATAATTGCAAAAAATTCAGATGTTTTTGAAAAAAATGAGAACATAAAAGATGTAGATACTCAAAAACTTTCTAATATTTTTAGAAGGATGAAACTGGATGAAAAAATTATTGTGGGACATTTAGCACCATATGTTTTAGAAAAAAATCAAGTAAAAATAATTATCATCTTAAGAAGAAATCCATATGATTTAGAATCAGTCTATAAAGAAAGGAATTATTCAGAGAATAAAATTAAAGAAAATGCAGGTAGTGAAATTTTAGGAGTAATTACTCATGATACAATTGAAAAATTTGAAGAAAAAGCATTTCAAGTTGATGTTAGCGACAAGAAAATTCAAGATGTAGTCAAAAAGGTCTTAGAAACTATTTCTAAAAAAGAGAATAATGAACAAATAGATTGGTTAAGTTTAGTAACAAAAAATAACGATTTAGAAAAATTTTTTACTCATTGATTAAATAATACCTTTAATTTTCTTAAATCACTTGTTTCAAATTTCTAAAACAGATTTAGCTGGAAGAATAGGAATCATCTATACAAATCATGGTGAGATAAACACACCTGCATTTGTTCCTGTTATTCACCCAGTCAAACAAACCATTCCATCAAAAAAAATTAAAGAAATTGGATTTGATGTTGTCATTACAAATGCATACATTACAAAAAATAATTATGGTGATGAAGCAGTGAAAAAAGGGATTCACAAGATAATTGATTTCGATAAATCAATCATGACAGATTCTGGAGGATATCAAGTATTAGAATATGGAGATTTAGAAGTATTGCCAGCAGACATGGCAAATTTTGAAACAGGGATATTTACAGATTTTGCAATTCCATTAGACAAACCAACAGGATACGGATTACCAATTAAAAAAGCTGAATCATATGTTAAACATACTCTCAGAGTTTGTAAACAAACTCTTAATGATAGCAAAGATAATGGACAGATTTGGATTGGCCCTATTCAGGGTGGAGAACATTTTGATCTTGTATCAAAATCAACTAAAGGATTAATCGATATGGGTTTCAAAATGTTAGCTTTAGGAAGTCCAGTTGAATTTATGGAATCATATGAATATAGATTATTAGCACAAATGATTGTATCTGCAAAAAAACAAATGCCAGAATCGGTTCCATTACATCTTTTTGGAGCAGGTCATCCACTTACAATACCATTTGCTATTGCTTTAGGATGTGATTCATTTGACTCAGCTTCATACATGTTGTATGCTAAACAATTGAGATACATAACTGATGATGGAACACGATATCTATCAGATATTGAGGTATTTCCATGTAATTGTGAAATATGTACAAAATACACTCCTGATGAATTGCGGCAATTAGAAGAAACAATGAAAATTAATGAATTAGCAATTCATAATTTGTATGCAATAAAGCTAGAAGTCGATAAAGTAAAACAGTCCATCCATGAAGGCAGATTATGGGAATATGTAATTAAGAAAGCAAGAGCCCATCCAAAATTATTTGAAATGATCAAAGTAATGACTGAAAATTCAGAATTTTTGGGTTTAGGTACACCGAAATTCAAAGAAAGAGCAATTTTCCTATATGATAAGGATGATCAACATCGCCCTGAAGTACAATCATTTCATAAAATAATTAGAAAATTCAAATCAAAGAAAAAGAAATTACTGATTACTAGAGAATCCAATACCAAACCAGGATATTTATCTCAACAATATTTATCACTAAAAAAGAAAATCAAGGATTTCAATTCATTTCAAGTATGTCAGTATAATCCACATTTAGGATTAATTCCAATTGAAATTTCAGATATTTTTCCTGCAGCACATCATGAAACATCTAGAATAAATTATGAACCAAAAGAATTTACTGAATTTCAAAAAACTTGGGACAGTTTCTTTAAGAAAAATAAATTTTCAGAAATTAAATATGATAAAACTGATGAATTTTTAAAATATTTTGTTAAAACTCTTCCAAAAAATATCAAGAAAAAATCTATTTGATTATAAAAAATAATAAAAAAGAATGTGCTAAAAGACTGACACTTAAAGTGCTGCGTCTTCTGCCCAACCGTTGATGAAGACACCGTTTTTGTGAAGAGGTACTGGTTGTCCAGCAGTGTAATTCATTGGTCTCATCCAGAAAATTGCTTTTGTTGGGCATACACCTATGCATGCACCATCTGTGATACATCTTTCTGGGTAAAAGACAAATGCTTTACCTCTCTTCCAGCCTTCAACAGGTTTTACTCTAAGGACATCTGGACCAAGTGATGTACAGATTTCCACACATAGTGCGCATCCGATACATCTTTGTTCGTCAATGTCAGGAATAATTGCTATTGGCATTATAAAAAAAATTAATCGATTTAGCTATTTAAACCATGATTGAAATTCATAACCCTGTTATGGAAATGATCGATTTTAAAAAAACCTATGCACAAAATCCAGAATCAAAAATTTAAAAAACAAAAAGTTAACGTGAAATTCACGCTTATTTTCTCATTGCATCAATTTGACCAGATGTTACCCAATCGAGTAATTCTGCTGCTGATGGATTAAGGTCAGCTTTCTTGTTCATAAGATTGTTAACCCAAATCCAGTTGACTTGGTTTAGAAGTGGTTTATTTCCTTCATCGCCTGCACGAGTTTTTGCTACGACAGCCTGATCTTGTTGAGCTATCCACTCATCATAGGTTCTTCCCATGAGGATCCAATCTTAGCTGTCACTAATTAAAGCTTTTGTCGATTCTATAATAGGGATAATTATCGGTTTATCTAAAAAGGTTTTAACGTCGTTAAAAATGCATCAAAACCTTGGAAGTACAAGTATTAGGTGCTGCAAATGAAGTAGGTCGATCAGGATTTTTAGTTGATTGTAATGGAACAAAATTACTCTTAGATTATGGAGTAATGTTTGGCAAGAGAGGATCACCACCACAATATCCCTTACATGTAAAACCAAAAGATTTGGATGCAATTTTGATTACTCATGCACATTTAGACCATTCAGGAAATGTTCCATCATTGTTTGTTAGTGGTAATACAGATGTTTATGCAACTCCTCCAACATTTGATCTTTCAAAATTATTAATTAATGATATGTTAAAAATTGAAAAAAATTCACATCCATTTGATTTACCAGAATTAAACAACATGATGAAAAATGCAAAAGAAGTTGGATTTAAACAAAAAGTAACAAAAGGAAATGCAAGTTTTGAGTTTCGAGAATCAGGTCATGTGATTGGCGGAAGTACAGTTTTAGTTGAATCAGAAAAAAAGAAATTGTTCTATACAGGTGACATCAAAACAAATGGTTCAAGAATGTTACGAGAAATGGATACAGATATTGGAGAAATAGATTTGCTAATAACTGAAAGTACATATGCGAAAACAGAACAAATACCTAGAAAAACATCTGAACAGCAATTAATAGAATTTGCAAACGAAGTAATGGATAGAAAAGGAATTTTATTTATTCCATCTTTTTCAGTTGAGCGTTCACAAGAAATGGCTTGTATTTTAAGAAGTGGAAATTTCAAACACAAAATCATTATGGATGGAATGGCACTAAAAGTAAATGAAATCATGTTTAAACATCCAGAATATCTTAGAGACCCAAAAATATTTTCAGACGCAATTAAAAGTTCAACAGCAATAAGAGAACATGCAGAAAGAAAACGTGCAATGGAGGAACCATGTGTAGTAATTTCACCAGCTGGAATGTTAGTTGGTGGCAATGCAGTATATTATTTACAACAACTCTCATTTGATAGTAAAAATGGGATTGCACTGGTTTCATATCAGGGTGAAGGAACACCAGGAAAGAAATTACTAGATACTGGAAAAGTTTCAACTAGAGGCAGTGATCTTAATGTTCAAGCTGAAGTAAAACAATTTCAATTTTCAGGACATGCAGATAAAAAAGAATTATTTGAAATGATTAAAACAATCAAAGGAAATCCCAAAGTTTGGACGGTCCATGGAGATTCGGAATCATGTCAGATTTTTGCTCAAGAAATTAATGAGCAATTTGGTTTAGAGACATATGCACCAATGGTAAATGATAAAATTACCATTTAAAATGAAAAATAAATTTTCCATAAATGTAAATAATTCAATAAATAGTGGACAAGTTTTTCTTTGGAAAAAAGATAGAGTAAATTGGTATGGAATTAACGGACAAGATGTATTAAAAATAAACAAAAATGGAGCAATCAAATCAATTAAAAATTCAAAAACAAATTTTTTTAGAAAAAATGACGACATGAAATTGATTATCAGTTCGATTTCTAAAGACAAAACAGTGAAAAAAGCAGTGAAAAAATATGAAGGTTTACAAATTTTTAACCAAGATCCATTTCAATGTATGATCTCTTTTATTATTTCATCAAATTCAAATATTCAAAAAATTAAAAATAGTTTAGAAAAAATTACTGAAAAATTTGGAACAAAATTGAAAATAGAAAATAAAGACTTTTTTTTGTTTCCTGAACCTGAAAAACTTGCAAATGCATCAATTAATGAAATTAAAAAATGTGGTGTAGGATACAGAGCCCCATTTATTAAAAAAGCATCAGAAATGATATTTTTAAAAAAAATTGATTTTGAATATTTAAAAAAATGTGATTATAATGATGCAAAAAAAAATATTTGTTTGATTCCAGGTGTAGGAAATAAAGTAGCAGATTGTATAATGTTATTTTCATTAAACAAATTAGATGCATTTCCATTAGATACATGGATGATCAAAATTTTAGAAAAATATTATTCAAAACAATTTAAAATTGAAACTAAAACAATTACTGAAAAACAATATCAATTATTACATGAAAAAATTGTAAATTATTTTGGTCCATATTGTGGATATGCACAACAATTTTTATTTAAAATGGAAAGAGAAAATTATGACAAAAAATGGCTGTAAACCCTTAAAATGTCAATTAATTGGTAGGTTTCTGGGCCTATAGCTCAGCATGGATAGAGTGTTGGACTTCTAATCCAATGGTCAAGGGATCGAAGCCCTTTGGGCCCACTTAACAAATTATTTA
>DASCQR010000024.1:0-4565 GCA_036013185.1 Candidatus Nitrosopumilus sp.
AAGACACCAGAAGAATTGTTTGTATTGGCGGTGGAACTGGATTGGCACCATTTGTCAGTTTTGCACAACATCTACACGCAACTAACGATAAAAGAGAGATTGTTGTTTTACACGGTGCAAGTTATGTTGATGAATTAAGTTACAAAGATTTGCTTACAGGACTTGAAAATGAAAGTATCGACAAAGGTAAGGACGAATGGAATTTTAAATATAGAGCGGCAATCAGTAGACCACAAGAGTGGTTTAACAGAAGTTGGGCAGGTCAAGTAGGTAGAGTAGAGACATTTCTAAGACCAAGAGATAGTGGTGTATCACCATTAGAGGAATTAATAGGTGATAAAATTACCCAACAAAATACAATTTTCTATGTATGTGGATGGCAAGGAACAATTGATGGTGTTATGGACTTTTTGAATCCAAAGGGATTCGTAACTGAAAATAATAGACGTGAAGATAAAAGTTTTGAAGTCAAATACGAGTCATACGGATAGACCTAGAAAGAAATTAATCATTGAAATATGAGAAATATTTAGACATCATAATTGACTACAGCACTATATCTTGCTCATTTAAATCCAGTAACAAATGCACATGTAGAGATCATTGAAGAATTAAAAAAAAATGCAGATGCTGTAAAAGTAATGCCAGTGATTTTCAAGGATGAAGATAGAGAAGTAAACAGTAAAAGTTTTCCATTTAATTTTGAAATTAGAAAAAAAATGCTTGAATCAATATTTGGAGATTCAATCACAATAACTGATGATTATGCATTTTTAGCACCATTCAAAAAATATCTTCCGCCATTAGTGAGAAGGAAATCATGGAAACTAAGAAAACAAATTCTTAATGGGGTAGAAGGAGATTATTTTTCATACACTGGAGATAAAGCTGAAGGATATATGCTGAGAATGTATAGACTAAAGCCAAAAATCGGTGAACGTAAATCATTGTCAGCAACATCAGTTAAAGAAAAACTATATGATGCGGCACTAGAAAAAAATTCAAATTGGAAAGAAGATGTTCCAGAAAAGATCATCAAAATAATTGAGGAGGAATGGAAAACTGTTGAAAAATTTGCAAATCAAGAAGATCAAACAACAAGAATAGTAGGAATGAAATTTCCAAAAGAAGGATATTCAAAATAAATAGAGATTAATACACATTTGGTAGAATTTTTCTATGACTCTCCCACTTTCAAAACATGTATGGTTTGATGGAAAATTTGTTCCTACAGAAAAAGCAAATGTTCCAATTACAACACATGCTATACATTATGGAACATCAATTTTTGAAGGAATTAGGGCTTATTGGAATGGAAAAAACCTCAATATATTCAGATTAGATGAACATGTCAAACGATTTAGAAAATCAGGCCAATTTTATAATATTTCATTAAATTTTTCAGATGAAGAAATCACTAATGCAATAATTGGAATTTGTAAAAAAAATAAAATAAAAAAATCTTGTTACATTAGACCATTTTATTTTGTAGGAGATTATGGAATCAATTTACATGTAACAAAAAAGGCTCCAACAAATGTTGCAATTTTTACGTTTCCATTTGGAGATTTGTTCAATAAAAATGGAATTACAGCAGGTGTTGTTTCATGGAGAAAATTTTCAGACAATTCTACACCAACACAAGCAAAAATGGGAGGAAATTATCTCAATTCCATTATTGCTACACAAGAAGCAAAAAGAAACGGAGTAGATGAAGCAATTTTACTTGATCAAGAAGGAAATGTAAGTGAGGCTCCAGGAGAAAATATTTTCATTGTTAAAGATGGACAATTGATTACACCATCACTGTCATCATCAGCATTAGAGGGAATCACTAGAGATGCAATTATCAAAATTGCTAAAGATTTGGATATTGATGTGGTTGAGAGAGACTTCAAAAGAAGCGAATTGACAATATCTGATGAAATATTTCTAACTGGCACAGCTGCAGAAATTACACCAGTAATTTCAATGGATTCTAAAAAAATAGGCACAGGTAAACCAGGCGACATTACAAAAAAAATGATGCAAGAGTATTTTGACATCGTAATGAATAAAAATATAGATTATTCTCATTGGTTAACTGAGGTTTATTAATTGAAAATAATTCAAGTTGGAACTGGTGGATGGGGTAAAAACCATGCTAGAATTTTGTCAGAATTAGGCGTACTAGTTGCAATATGTGATGCAGATATTGAAAAAAGTAAAGAATATGGGGAAAAATATTCTGTAAACTATTATCAATCATTAGATGCAGTTTTGGAATCAGAAGAATTTGATGGTGCATTTGTTGTAACCCCAACATCAACACATACAGAAATCACTGAAAAATTGCTAGAATCAAAAAAACATGTTTTTGTAGAAAAACCAATGACTTACAAATCTGAAGATGGGGAGAGACTTGCAAAACTTGCAGAAAAAAATAAAGTGATTTTAACATGTGGGTATATTGAAAGATTTAATCCAGCAGTAGAAGTTGTAAAAAAAATTGTTCATGAAAAAAAATATGGTGATTTAGTAATGTTAGAATTTCATAGAGAAAATAGAATGCCAATGCACATCAATGATGTTGGAATAATTTATGATACATCAGTTCACGATATTGATACTGCAAATTGGTTATTTAATGAAATGCCGCAAGTAGTTTTTGCACGATCAGGAAAAATTAGACATGAACGAGAGGATTTTACAAACATTATGTTGGGATATAAAAATGACAGAGTTGCAATAATTTCATCGAATTGGATTACACCAAAAAAAGTTAGAAAATTTAGTGCAGTTTGTACAGAAGCAATAATTTCATCAGATTTTCTAACACAAGAGATCAAAATAGAAAAAGATAAAGACTCAGAAATAATTCAAAATGAAAAACAAGAACCATTAATGAGGGAAATTCAAAATTTCTTAGATGCGATTCAAGATAAATCTAAGCAAATAGTAAAAGCAAATGAAGCAGTAAATGTTACAAAAATTGCAGAAGCGGCACTTTTATCTAGTCAAAAAGGAACTCCAATTTATCTGGATTTAAAATGAATAAAACAATGATGGAAATACTAGCATGTCCCATAGACAAAAATCATCCTTTAGAATTATTTGAGATTGATCAAAAAGAAAACGTAGTGGTTGAAGGGGCGATTTTTTGTCCAAAATGCTCTAGATTTTATCCAATAATGGAAGAAATTCCAATTATGTTACCTGATGATCTGAGAGACAAAAAACATGAAATGGAATTTTTGAACAAAAATAAAGATAATTTACCTGAAAAAATTATTACAAAGGCAAATCCATGGCATTTGTAAGATAATGGTTACAAATTTTATTTCTGAAAAGGCAAAAATTGGAGATAATGTTCAAGTTTGGCATTTTTCATATATTGGAGATAATGTTGAAATTGGGGATAATGTAAAAATTGGCTCTCTGGCACATATCGATTATGATGTAAAAATTGGGGATAATACAAAAATTGAAGGGCAAGCTTACATTCCACCATTGTCCAGAATTGGAAAAAATGTTTTCATTGGTCCTGCAGCTGTTTTAACAAATGATCCATTTCCAATGTGTGATAAGATGATTGGAGTTACAATTGAAGATAATGCAGTAATTGGTGCTCGTGCAGTAATCAAAGCTGGTGTTACCATTGGAAAAAATAGTGTTGTTGCAATGGGTGCAATTGTTACAAGAAATGTTGAAGAAAATACTGTTGTTGCAGGTTCTCCAGCTTTTCTAAGATATAGTAGAGAAGAATATGACAAAAAACAAAAAAAATGGTTAGAAGATTAAGAATTTAATTCTTTTTTGAAAATCCAATTTTTTAATTTAGATAAAATTAAAATCCAGATTACAACTAATATCAAAGCTATTGCTACTTTAATTCCAGATGCAATAATCCAATGAAAATTACCAAATTGTTGTATTGTGAATGGACCTAACAAAACTACCATGATGCCACCACCAATTATTATCAAACCCCACATTGCAAATAAAAAACCATAAAGACCAAATTTCATAGTGACACAGCCATCATAAATGCAGTAATAATTGCTAAAGCACTTGAAAAAATTGCTAATTTGAATATTGCAAATCCAACTTGTTTTTCAGTTAATGGTCCACCTGCAAGAATTAATCTAACTAAAGTTATAGGTGCAGTTTTTTCATTAGTTGCTTTGAGTTTAAAATCATCTGTATGTTCTACAGGTTTGCCTTTAATTTGGCGGTGTTCTACTACTCGTTTAACACTAGATAAGAACAGAAATGAATTGATCACTGCAGGTAATAATGCAATTGCTGCAATAATTTCTACACCACCGATTATTGCAATAACTCCATACATAGCTCCAAATGTTAGTGCTCCAGAATCACCAGGAAAAATTTTACTTGGAATTTTATGATATTTGTAAAATGCTAATGAAACAAATCCTAATGGTAAACTTACAATTGCAATTTCATAATTTTGTAAAATGAATAAACAAATGGATAGGGTAAAACTTGCAATAACCATAAACCCACTAGCAACTCCATTTAAAACATCAATGGAATTAATTGTATTTCCAGTGATCGGAATCATA